>JAICWS010000005.1 GCA_025934695.1 Alphaproteobacteria bacterium | reverse complement strand
GTTAAGCACACCGCCTGGGAAGTACGGTCGCAAGATTAAAACTCAAAGGAATTGACGGGGACCCGCACAAGCGGTGGAGTATGTGGTTTAATTCGTCGCAACGCGAAGAACCTTACCAGGCCTTGACATGCCCTCTATGGGCCCCAGAGACGGGGTCCTTCACTTCGGGTGGGAGGGACACAGGTGCTGCATGGCTGTCGTCAGCTCGTGTCGTGAGATGTTGGGTTAAGTCCCGCAACGAGCGCAACCCCTTTTGCCAGTTGCCAACAGGTAACGCTGGGAACTCTGGCGATACTGCCGGTGATAAGCCGGAGGAAGGCGGGGATGACGTCAAGTCCTCATGGCCCTTACGGCCTGGGCTACACACGTACTACAATGGTGGTGACAATGGGCTGCTAGTCAGCGATGACACGCAAATCCCTAAAAGCCACCTCAGTTCAGATTGCACTCTGCAACTCGAGTGCATGAAGTTGGAATCGCTAGTAATCGTGGATCAGCACGCCACGGTGAATACGTTCCCGGGTCTTGTACACACCGCCCGTCAAGCGATGGGAGTTGGTTCCACCTGAAGGCGGGGCGCTAACCGTAAGGAAGCAGCCGACCACGGTGGGATCAGCGACTGGCGCTAAGTCGTAACAAGGTAGCCGTAGGGGAACCTGCGGCTGGATCACCTCCTTTCTAAAGCAAGCGTTTTACATTGTCTGGTTCGTGATAGAACCGAGCAAACCGCTGTCTTCGTATCTCTTCTCTTAATCCTGCTACTGGGTCTCCGAGACTTTAAGGGCTTGTAGCTCAGTTGGTTAGAGCGCGCGCTTGATAAGCGTGAGGTCGGAAGTTCAAGTCTTCCCAGGCCCACCACTCAAACCCGGAAGACTTCGAATACGGGGGTGTAGCTCAGCTGGGAGAGCGCCTGATTTGCATTCAGGAGGTCATCGGTTCGATCCCGTTCACCTCCACCATTCGATGGTGGATAAACTGCAGGATAAGAAACAGAGAATTAGGTTTCTCAAAACACCGAAAGGTTTTTTGGGCGATCGGCTTTCTCGTCGATCAGGTTATTGGACATTGTGAATAGGTTAACGACACCGTAAAATAAGAACTAGCCGCAACTCCATAGTTGGCGCTGAGCCAGCTTTGGAATTGCCTTAATAGCAACTTTGCTAAATATCGAAGTTCTAAAGATCGCGATTGCGGAGTTATCTCTGCACGTGATTTTCGATTCAAGCGTTATTAAGGGCATCTTGAGAATGCCTTGGCTCTAAGAGGCGATGAAGGACGTGATACGCTGCGATAAGCCGCGGGGAGCTGCGATTAAGCTTTGATCCGTGGATTTCCGAATTGGGAAACCAACCACGCAAGTGGTATCTACCAGTGAATACATAGCTGGATGAAGCAAACCTAGGGAATTGAAACATCTCAGTACCTAGAGGAAAGGACATCAACCGAGACTCCGTTAGTAGTGGCGAGCGAACGCGGACCAGGCCAGTGGTTGTTTAGTAAGAATTAGAATTGTCTGGAAAGGCAAGCCAAAGTGGGTGATAGCCCCGTATAAGTAGAAAGCTAAGCAATCCTAGAGTAAGGCGGGACACGTGAAATCCTGTCTGAACATGGGGGGACCATCCTCCAAGCCTAAGTACTCCTTAGAGACCGATAGTGAACAAGTACCGTGAGGGAAAGGTGAAAAGAACCCCGATGAGGGGAGTGAAATAGACCTGAAACGAGATGCCTACAAGCAGTCAGAGCCCGCAAGGGTGATGGCGTACCTTTTGTATAATGGGTCTGCGAGTTAGTCTTGCTAGCAAGCTTAAGCCGATAGGCGTAGGCGAAGGGAAACCGAGTCTGAATAGGGCGACAAGTTAGTAGGATTAGACCCGAAACCCGGTGATCTTACCATGGACAGGCTGAAAGTAGGGTAACTCCTACTGGAGGGCCGAACTCGTAACCGTTGAAAAGGTTTGGGATGAGCTGTGGTAAGGGGTGAAAGGCCAATCAAACCGGGTAATAGCTGGTTCTCCGCGAAATCTATTTAGGTAGAGCCCTATGTCATTTACCCTCGGGGGTAAAGCACTGGATAGACTAGGGGGGCGCGAGCCCTACCAAATCTAACCAAACTCTGAATACCGAGGAGTATTATCATAGGAGGCAGTCATCGGGTGATAAGGTCCGGTGACGAGAGGGAAAAAGCCCAGACCGACAGCTAAGGTCCCCAAGTCATAGCTAAGTGATCCACAAGGATGTGGAAATTCCAAAACAACCAGGAGGTTGGCTTAGAAGCAGCCATCCTTTAAAGAAAGCGTAACAGCTCACTGGTCTAATTAAGAGTTTCCGCGCCAAAGATGTATCGGGGCTAAAGCTATGCACCGAAGCTTCGGGTGTCATACTTCACTGTATGACGCGGTAGCGGAGCGTTCCGTAAGCCTGCGAAGTTATCCCGTCAGGGGTGATGGAGGTATCGGAAGTGAGAATGCAGACATGAGTAGCGATAAACAGAGTGAGAGACTCTGTCGCCGTAAGACCAAGGGTTCCTGCGCAAGGTTAATCCGCGCAGGGTGAGCCGGTATCCTAAGATGAGGCCGAAAGGCGTAGTCGATGGAAATCACGTTAATATTCGTGAGCCTGCTGGAAGTGACGGAGGCCGAAACTTGTTCCCACTTATTGGATTGTGGGGGCAGGCTGGGACTCCCAGGAAATAACTCCAGCTTATAGTCCGTACCCGAAACCGACACAGGTGGTCAGGTAGAATATACCAAGGCGCTTGAGAGAAGAATGTTGAAGGAACTCGGCAAATTACATCCGTAACTTCGGGATAAGGATGCCACATGGATACGCAAGTAACCATGTGGGACACAAAAATGGTGGTGGCGACTGTTTACCAAAAACACAGGGCTCTGCTAAGTCGTAGAAGACGACGTATAGGGTCTGACGCCTGCCCGGTGCCGGAAGGTTAAAAGGAGGAGTGCAAGCTCTGAATTGAAGCCCCGGTAAACGGCGGCCGTAACTATAACGGTCCTAAGGTAGCGAAACTCCTTGTCGGGTAAGTTCCGACCTGCATGAATGGCGTAACGACTTCCACACTGTCTCCAACATTTCCTCAGCGAAGTTGAATTCCTCGTGAAGATGCGGGGTACCCGCGGCTAGACGGAAAGACCCTATGAACCTTTACTATAACTTTGCAGTGGCATTAGAGATGCCATGTGTAGCATAGCTGGGAGACTTTGAAACCGGGGCGCTAGCCCTGGTGGAGTCACAATGTGAAATACCAGCCTTGTTATTTCTGATGTCTAACCGGTCCTGTTATCCAGGATCGGGACCCTGCATGGCGGGTAGTTTGACTGGGGCGGTCGCCTCCCAAATTGTAACGGAGGTGCGCAATGGTTGGCTCAATCTGGTCGGAAATCAGATTAAGAGTGTATTGGCATAAGCCAGCCTGACTGCAAGACTGACAAGTCGAGCAGATACGAAAGTAGGTCAAAGTGATCCGGTGGTTCTGAATGGAAGGGCCATCGCTCAACGAATAAAAGGTACTCTAGGGATAACAGGCTGATACTGCCCAAGCGTCCACAGCGACGGCAGTGTTTGGCACCTCGATGTCGGCTCATCTCATCCTGGGGCTGGAGCAGGTCCCAAGGGTATGGCTGTTCGCCATTTAAAGAGGTACGTGAGCTGGGTTCAGAACGTCGTGAGACAGTTCGGTCCCTATCTACCGTGGGTGTTGGAATATTGAGAGGCGCCGTCCCTAGTACGAGAGGACCGGGATGGACGTACCTCTGGTAGACCTGTTGTCACGCCAGTGGCATAGCAGGGTAGCTACGTACGGAAAGGATAAACGCTGAAAGCATCTAAGCGTGAAACCTACCTCAAAACAAGTATTCCCTATAGAGTCGTCGTAGACTACGACGTTGATAGGCCAGGTGTGTAAGAGCAGCAATGTTCTAAGCTTACTGGTACTAATAGCTCAATCGGCTTGAATCTATATCACGTGCAGTGATAAAGCCGCAAAAGCTGATCTATAGAATCTTCGATCAAAGAAGTTGCAAACTTTTTTACGGCGTTAACCTGATTTTGTGAGTTTGGATGACCTGGTGGTCAGAGAGAGGATGAAACACCCGATCCCATTCCGAACTCGGTCGTGAAAAGCCTCATCGCCGATGGTACTGTGTCTTAAGACCCGGGAGAGTAGGACGCTGCCAGGTCTTCCAAGCTCGCAAAATCAGTGTTCAGCACCGACAAGTGTTGCGTTAACCTATTCACAATGACCAATTTAAAAAGCCGGGGCGACCCGGCTTTTTTATTTTGAGTTATCGCCTTGCCTTTTGCGCGCTCGGCGCGTAAATAGTAAGCGGAATTGAAGAGATGACGCGGGGTGGAGCAGCCCGGTAGCTCGTCAGGCTCATAACCTGAAGGCCGCAGGTTCAAATCCTGCCCCCGCAACCAATCGAAACCCCTGTAATCTTGCGATTACGGGGGTTTTTTATTGGTACGAAATGTGACCCCGGCTTTCGCCGGGTTACGACGGTATTGAGCCGGGTGCGGCCTTCAGGTTATGCCTGCACGCCCTTCTTTTCGCGCCCGGGCCCCGATCACGCGCTTTGACGCTGGGGGCCTTTCTGATATAAGGTGGGCAGAACACGCGGGTGTAGCTCAACGGTAGAGTTCCAGCCTTCCAAGCTGGCTGTGCGGGTTCGATTCCCGTCACCCGCTCCAACTATCATCGCTCCCATTATCATTCTGGATATCCGCAATCCGGCTGCGGGGGAGACCCCATGCATATGTCACAGGGGCTGGAATCAGGCAGTGCCGCAACCTGTTCCAGGTGCTGGACGAACCCAAGAGCGTCCGAATCCGGGCCCGCTGTCCGGATTGCGCGCTCCCGCGGACAGCGGCGTCTGAACCGGCGATGCGGCTTTTCCTGGCGCGATCAGGCAAGAACACCGGTATATTTTGGGATTTTTGATTTTGATCAATCCTCCGGACGGCTGAATCACGCGCCCCGCGCGTTTGCAGCGCCGGAATCATTTTCAGCCGACTCCATTTTCAAGAGTTCTTCATGTTTTTTCGCTCTCACGTCGTCGAACCTCTTCTTCCATTTCGCTGCCTGCGCGAAAAGGCGATTGCCGCGGCCCTCGCGGGGAATACGTCGAATGCCGTCACGCGGGAAGCCGGAAGGCTCACGTCCGAATACATGCAACTGCTCCGGCGCCACGCCGAAATGGGCCAGGGAACGCCGCCCGCGGCCTTTACGTTGCCGCCGCGCTGGCCTATCGACGCCGTCGCCCGGCGGCTTGCCGTGAGTGCAATCTGGGAGGCGGTCCTGCGCAATCGCGCGGGCGCAGGGCGTCCCGATGCGGTTCCCGGCGCCGCCGGCGGCGCAAAAGATACACTGAAATCATTGCCGTTCCTGGCGCGCGTCGCCGACGTCGAGATCGACGCCCTCACGTCAGCCGCCAGCGCCCGCTATTACGATGAAGGGGACTGCATCTTCGCGCGCGACGATCCTGCCGATGCCCTTTACGTCATTTCCACAGGGCGCGTCAGGATCCATCGCGACGCTTTCGACGGCGACGTGGCCATCCTCGGCGTCCACGCCAGTTCCGACGCGTTCGGCAGTTCCTTATGGCTGTGGGAAGGGACGAATTATCACTATACAGCACGCGCCGCTGGAAGGCTCCGCGTCATCGCCGTGCCCGCGCTTGCCTTCCGCCAGCTGATGCGGAACAACCCGGAAATCGGTGCGCAGGTCCGGCGCGACATGGTGAAAGCGCTGAACTGGGCCTGACAGCAGCGCATGCGGCTTTTCCTGTTTTTCTGATGCCGGAGCGGACCTGCCGCGTCCCCATTTTGGTTTTTGCGGGATTTCAGCCGCGCGCGACGTCCGGCTGGAACGGCTGAAGGCCGCCGCGGCGTGCACCACGCGCCAGGCGCCGGATCCTGAAGTGGCTCGCCATCCGGATGAGGCTGTCTTTCGCGTTCCAGAAGCGCGCGGCGCCATGGGCCCGGTTTTCGAGGATCGCCTCGCACACCACGCCTTCGGCGAGGCGCTTGGCGACGGCTTCCATCGGCCAACGCGGCTCGCCCCCAAGAAACGTCGAGACGGCGCCGCCGTCGTCGCGCGCCCGGCGGCGCAGGGCTTCGACATATTCGTTTACGAGACGGCCGACCTCGATCGAAATCGCATTCGGTATCGGTTGCTCGAGGGCTGCGGCGATGGTTTCCTCGCTTAAGTTCCGGAATTCGGGGCGGGGAGGGGGCGACAGGCTATTGTCGTTCATGGTGTCAATTCCTTAAAAAAGTCATCTTGAAACAATTGAGTGAAAATGGAGCCGGGGCCGTCCCCAGGGGCAACCCCGGCTCCCGCGCTAGGAGAAAGCAGAAAAATTGCTTCCGATCACGCGGCGGCGCGGCATGTCGCATCCTAAAATTGGACGCGGCGCAAAAAAACTGCGCTGCCAAGCCGCGATGCGAACGGCCTGCCGGGCCAGGCATGAGGATGGCCGGGCGGGCGTTCCAAAAATTTTCCGGACAAGGTCGCGGCGGTAAATGATATGCGGCCTTCAATTTCATATCTGTGTATGCGGCGCGCGTGCCTGCGCCGGCGGATATCGATGTCTGCGTGGTTCATCTGCGTGGTTCCCTCTATCACAAGTTGACAAAATGGTGTTCCTTCGCCGGATGTTCCGCCATCATTTGCGTGGCGGTTTTCATCGGGCTCTGTCGCGAAACACTGTCGTATGAACCGCAACCTAGGCGATTCGCAAAGCCGTGGCTTTGATGCAGGTCAAAAAAACTGAAATTGCCGCGCGGCTTCCGGAACATGCGAAAGAGCGGGCGCGTTTTTTGTCAGCCATCCACAAGGTTTGACGCAACGGAAAACAGCTTTCTCCTTTCGTTTTGCGGACGGCTACCTCGTAGTCGGCATGAGCTAAAAAACATTTGTTCAAAAGGCGCCGATCTTTTTCAATTGGCGCGCGTGACGGAAAAGGCGGCGATGACGGAGATGCTGAATGACGCCGATACGGCAGTTGCTATTCGTTCTTATTGTCACCCTCGCCAGAGCGCTGCGGTCGCCAGCCGGCGCGCGGGAGCTCGGAGTTCCGCGCTACGGCAGGCTTCAGGAATGAATTCAGGTGCGCGGGATGTCATGAAAAGGAAGGGTTATCATTTCGAAACGGACGTTCAGAAAATACTTCGCTGCCCGCCAGAAGGTACGGGGAATTTTGCGGGTGTAAATGTTGAACGGCTGAAAAACATACAATCGTATGCTGAACGCCGGTCCAAGAACGCGGCGCAAGCGGGGTGCGCATTGACAAAAATCAATTGTGAAGGTTTTCCCTTCTTGCTTTATTATCCGAATCGGCGAGAATGGCCCCAAAACAAAAAAAAGCATCGGTGTCAGATGGATACCGAAGATAGAAAAACGGAACAGAGGGTAGACGAAGATGCAAAAAAAGTCCTAGCGGCGTTTCTGCCGCTTGCGCGCGGGTGCCTGCCTGCCGCCATATCTTTCCCCGATAAAAATATTTTCCATTGTTCGTTCACGATTCCTTTTGGAGAGTGGAAGACATATGTTTGCCCCTGACGATGCATTTCATAGTCTGCCTTTTTTTCAAAATCTTTCCAGCTGCGACAAACGCATGCTCGCCCCGCACACCCGCATCCGTGAATATCCCCGCAAGCGCGCGCTTTTCTGGGCTGGTGACGCCGCGAAGGATATCCACGTCGTGCTGGGCGGGCGCGTCAAGCTTTACGTCCCTGATGCCGTCGGACGCCAGCAGGTGGTGCGTGTCGCCTCGCGTGGCGAGATCCTCGGCTTGGTGCCATTGTTTGACGATTCCCCTGTCTACGTGACGGGCGGCGAAGTGATCGTCCCGGCGACCGTCATGGAGATATCGATGACGGCGGCGAGGCAGCTGATATCCGAAAGCCAGGAATTTTCCGGCAAGATTATGAAGGCACTCAGCAGCGAGGTGCGCGCCAATCTTGAGACGCGGCATGCGCTGTCGCTTCCCGCCCGGAAAAGAGTGGCCTGGTTGCTGCTGCAGCTGTCGCGGCAGATGGTCGGCAAGGGAGGAAGCTTTCGCTTCCCCTACGATAAAGGCGTCGCGGCGGCGGAGCTTTGCATGTCGCCGGAGACCTTCTCGCGCTCCCTGTCCCAGCTGCGCGACGCGGGCGTCATTTGCAAGGACGGCAACGTGTCGATCGATGATTTCGGCCGCCTGGGCGACTTCGTCCGGGGTCAAATAGCGGGCGAGGCGGCGCAGCGCGACGCCGGGACCGTCCCCGCCGGGCAGGGAGGGTTTGATTTTCCGGCGTCCCGCTACGGCGAGGCTTGTTAACACATTCCCCAATACGCGGCGTTCACGCTTTTTCTTAGCCAGAAAATAAAAAGGCCCTTCGCGGATTATCCCCGAAGGGCCTTCATCTGTGTCGGATCAAACAATCGTGTGGTTCAGGACAAGCGATCCATCCGTGATCAGGCTGTCGACCGAAACGCCGGACAGATCGACGTTAAGGTGCGCCACAGCCAGGAAATCCTTCCCATGACCATCGGCGTTGACCTGCAGTGTGCTGGTCCCGTCGCCGTTGGACACGATATGGACGAAGTTCGAAGCGATGCTGGTGCCGTCGACATAGCCTTTCAGCATGTCGCTGATGTTCAGCACGTCGCCCGACGATCCGCCGTGATGGAAGTCGGTGATGGTATCGACGCCGCCGGCAGCCTGGAACACGAAGGTATCGTGTCCGCTGCCACCGGTCATAAGGTCCTTGCCGCCGCCGCCGAACAGGATGTCATTGCCGGAATCGCCGTACATCGTATCGTTGCCCTGGGCGCCGTAGAGCGTGTCGTTGCCTGAATTGCCCGACATGCTGTCGTTCTGCCGGCCGCCCTGCAGGACATCGTCGCCCGGGCCACCGGTGACGAGGTCTTTGCCATTGCCGCCGAAGACGAAGTCGTTGTCGTCGTTGCCTTCAACAGTGTCGTTGCCGACGCCGCCATTGACAGTATCGCTGCCGGGACCGCCGACGAGCGTGTCATTGCCCGAGTTACCGCTGAGCACGTCGTTGCCGGAGCCGCCGTGCAGCTGGTCATTGCCGCTGCCGCCCGAAATCGTGTCATTGCCGAAGCCACCATGGGCATAGTCGTTACCGCTGCCCGCGGAAATTGTATCGTCGCCGGGGTTGCCCAGCAGCGTGTCGCTGCCGGAGCCGCCAGAGATCGTATCGTTGCCGCTGCCGCCGGTGATCGTATCGACCCCGCTGCCGCCGGAAAGCGTGTCATTGCCGGGGTTGCCGCTGATGGTGTCGCCGCCGGCGCCGCCGCTTAAGGTGTCACTGCCGCTGGTGCCGACGAGAGTGTCGTCTGTGGCCATTTAAAATGTCTCCGTAAATGAATTGAAGATGAATAGAGCGGGTAACCAAACGCGATTTTGTGTTTGCTCGTTCCCCTCTGCGGGAAAAATATCGTGATGGGAAGGCGACGAAAAAGGCGAATTTCTTGATGAAAGTCAAATTTATTGGCTTGCTGGCAAGCAACGGCTTTTTTGGCTGCTGATGCTTGACAAATATCAAGAACAACTCATTCCGTTCTCGCATAATTTAACGAGCGAGCCACAATAAAGGGACTGGGGAGAATATTTAATATGTTTGAGTCCCTCTATAGTCAGCCATTTTTTCACGACCTGCCGGTCGAGGACAGGAAAGCGCTCGCGCGGTATTCGCGCATTAAGGAATACCCTAAAAAGAAAATACTTTTCAGGAACGGCGAACCTGCGAAGAACCTGCATGTCGTCCTGGTTGGCCACCTCAAGCTTTTTGTCGCGGATGCCGCGGGCCAGGAGACAGTCGTCCGTGTCGCCGAGCGGAACGATGTTATCGAGCTGATCAATCTTCTCGACGGTTCTCCGGTGCACATGGTGGGCGCCGAAGTGCTGGTGCCGGCAACAGTGCTCGAGATCGCACTGCAGGCCGCCCGGCCGCTGTTGATGGCTAATTCGAGTTTTGCGGGCAAGATCATGCGCGCCGTCGGCATCGAGGTACGAAATTATCTCGCCGCCCGGCAGATGCTGTCATTACCGGCAGTCCAGAGGGTCGCCTGGCTGCTCGCGCATATGTCGCGGCACATGGGCGGCAAGGGCGGCAGCTTCCGGTTTCCTTATGACAAAAGCGTCGCAGCCGCCGAGCTCTGCATGTCTCCAGAGACATTTTCCAGAGCGCTGTCTCGCCTGAAGGTTATCGGCATGACTCACAAGGATGATGAGATCCATATAGAGGATTTCGCCCGCCTGAAGGAATTCATCGTTTCCGGCGACGCGCGCGGCAAAGGCCGGGGCAAAAATGCCGGCATGGACGAGCGATCCTCGAAATTGCGGTCATAAAGCGGATTGCATTTATGCAGCCGCTTGATACCATGCGTATCTCAAATAAAAAACGGCCCGGGTGTAATTGACATAGTCTTCCATCTGCCTCTATCGGCAGGCGGCGGTTTGTCATCGGGCCAACATTGGGGTTTGGATGGGCACGGCCAACGGCAATAGCGCGCAAAAGCCAAAAGACGCGCCGGATATCGAACAAAAGCGTTCGATCCGCGAGCAGCTGCGGTTTCTCAAGGAATTCTGGGTCGCGCCGGACCAAAAGAAAAAGGCGCGGTGGATGCTGATCGGTATCCTGGCGCTCACGGGCCTTGAAATCGGCCTGACTGCGGGTGTCGGATTCGGCTTCAAGCTGGCGCTCGACGCGCTCGTCGCTAAGGACGCCATGACCTTTGGCATCATCGGCGGCGCGACGGTCGCCGGGATGGGCGCGTCCACGGTTGCCGGCAACCAGCGCGAATATATGACCAACCACCTGGGCCAGAACTGGCGCGGCTGGCTGACGCACAAATTCAATGACGCCTGGCTGACCGGTAAATCCTACCTGCGCCTGCAGCATGACAAGAAATACGTGCAGAATCCCGACCAGCGCATCGCCGAGACCATCGGCAACGTGACGGGCACGACGCTGCAGTTGGGCCTGGGCCTGTTCCGCTCCGTCGTCAGTACGGTGACCTTCGCCGTCATGCTCTGGCATATCGCGCCGATCATGCTGGGCGCGGCGGTCGGCGCCGCGGTCGTCTGCCATGCAGCGATCAATTGGGCGGGCGGGCCTATGAGGGGAATATGGCGCGCGCTCATGGATACGGAAGCGCGATTCCGTCACGCGCTCGGCCGCGTGCGCGACAACGCCAAGACCATCGCGCTCACCGGCTATGAACCGGTCGAGAAAGAAACGCTGAAGGAAGAATTCGGCAAGCTCGACGACAAGCGCCGCCAGTTTTACAAGGCCAACTACCGCACCGGCCTGGTGTGGGGCCTCAACTGGCAGGCGTCGCAGGTCGTGCCGATCGCGCTGTCCGCGCCGAAGTTCTTCGCCGGGACGGCGACACTCGGCACGCTCGAACTTACGCGCCAGGCTTACAGCCAGTTCTACGGCGCCGTCAGTTGGTTCCCGCAAGGCTATTCGCAGATCGCCAGCTGGTCGGCCAACGTCGGGCAGCTGATGGACTTCAAGCGCGACCTTGAAGAGAACAAAGACGACATCACGGCGAAAAAGCCGCAGAACGATAACGCGCCGAAACCTGTCGCCGCCCAACCCAAAAAACCCGCCGGACCTGCGCCATGAAAAATCCCCTCGCAAAAATCTTTAAAAAACGCGCCCGCAAGGAAGAAACGCCGGTTCCGCCGGTGGAACCCGTTGTCGTTTCACCCGCGAAAATCGGTGGCGTGACCGTCCGCGAAGTGGCCGACACGAAGGAGCTTGTCTTCAACAACGTCTCGCTCATCGGGGCGGATGGCACGCCCCTCATTGATTACGGCAGTTTCCACCTCAAGCCCGGAGACCGCATGATGATCAAGGGCCCCGCGGGCTGCGGCAAATCGGCCGGCCTTTCCGCCATGCGCGGCGCCTGGCTGCTGGGCGGCACCGGCGAGATCACCGTCCCGCCCGAAGTGCGCTTCGTTCCGCAGGAGGACTATTTCCCCGACCGCTCGCTGATGGGCATGATCTGCGCGCCCGATCCCGTCGACCACTTCACGCGCGAACAGGTCGTGCAGGCGATGAAGGACGCGGGTCTCCATGATTTCATCGACCAGATGGACGATATTTCCAAGCGCGGCGAATACTGGAAGAACACGCTGTCGGGCGGCCAGAAGAACAAGGTCGGCTTTGCCGGCGCCTTCCTGCATGCCGATACGACGAAGATCCTCATCGTCGACGAAATCACCGCGGCGCTCGATGCAAAGTCCGAAGCCACGCTGTACCCCAAGCTGCTCGAGCGCATGAAGCACGGTATCGTCATCAGCGTCGCGCACCATTCCACGCTCGCCGACTATCACAACGTCTTTGCGCAGGTGGCGAACGGGAAAGTCACCTATACGCATACGGAAGCCAGGGCGCCTGCCGTGCCCGCCGCGGCCATCAAGCCGCCGACGCCTTAACAGTCATCGTTTCGGACGCACGCTGCCCAGCCGGCGGTGAAGCGTCAGGATCAGGACCAGTCCCGGCAGCGCCAGCAGCGCCGAGAACGCGAAGAAGCCGCTCCATCCCAGATATTTTGAAACCACGCCGGCCGGCGTGGAAAACAAGGTGCGTCCCATCGCCGACAACGAGCTCAGCAACGCATATTGCGTGGCCGTGTAATGCACGTTGCAGAGATTGCTGAGGTAAGCGACGACAGCCGAAGACGCAATGCCCCCGGTGAAGTTCTCGAGGCTGGTGCCGATGGCCAGCACGGTCGCGTCGTGGCCCGCATGCACCTGCCAGACATAGCATAAGTTGGTTGCGGAATGCAGCAGTCCCGCGACGAAAAGAATATGCAATGTACCGAAACGCATGATGAGGCTGCCGCCAGCGAACGCGCCCAGCAGCGTCGCGCCCGTGCCGAAGACCTTGACGATCCCGGCGATTTCTTCCTTCGTGAAGCCGGTTTCGAGCAGGAACGGGTTCGTCATGCCGCCGATGAAGGCGTCGGCCAGGCGGTAAATGACGATGAAGGCGAGGATATGCAACCACGCCGGGTGCTTCATGAAATCCTTCAGCGGTGCGATCACGGACTCGCGCAGCCATTCGGCGAAAGCCTTCGCCTTGTGCATGCGCGGCGCCTTCGGTTCGGGGGACAGCACGGCGGTCGCCATGCCGATGCCGGTCAAAGCCGCCATCGCGACATAGGTCGCCTGCCAGCCCAGCTTGGCAGCGAGGTACAGGCCTCCGGCGCCCGACGCCAGCATGCCGAGGCGATAGCCGAGCTGGATCATGGCTGCCCCTTCGCCCTGTTCCTCAGGAGTCAGGGATTCCACCCGGTAGGCGTCGATGACGATGTCCTGGCTGGCCGAGCAGAAGGCGGCGAGCAGCGCCACGCCGAAGGTCATCCACACATTCATGCCAGGCGATGCGGCCGCCATCAGGAGCAGGCTTCCCGCCAGCGCGATCTGCGTCGCCAGCATCCAGCCGCGCCGCCGGCCGAACAGCCGCGTCAGCACGGGGAAGGGGAGGCTGTCCATCAGCGGCGACCAGATGAATTTCAGCGTATAAGGAAGGCCGGCTGCCGCGAACATGCCAATCGTCGCCTTGTCGACATTCGCCTCTTTCAGCCAGGCCGTCAGCGTGGAAGCGGTCAGGGCAAGGGGCAGGCCGCTCGAAAAACCCAAGGCAAAAACGGTCAGCAGTGGGCGGGTAAAGTACCGCCCAAAATCGCCGATCACGCTTTTGCGCTTGGCGGTCAATCAGTCCGCCGACCAGTTGACGAGGTTGAAATAGGCCGTCAGCACGATGATGATGCCGAAGGCGATGCGGTACCAGGCGAAAGGCTTGAAATCATGCGTGCTGATGTAGCGCAACAGCCATTTCACGCAGGCGAGCGCCGCGATGAAAGACACGACGAAACCGATGCCAAACCAGCCCGCGTCGGATGAGGACAGCGCATGGCGTTCCTTGAACAACTCGTAAGCGCCCGCGGCGAACAGCGTGGGCACGGCCAGGAAGAACGAAAACTCCGTCGCCGCTTTGCGCGAAATGCCGAACAGCATGGCGCCGATGATGGTGGCGCCCGAACGGGAGGTTCCCGGGATCAATGAGAAACACTGCGCGATGCCGACCTTCAGCGCGTCCTGCCATGTCATGCGGTCGACGTCGTCGACGCGGCTTTTATGGTCCTTGCGCTCCGCCCACAGAATCACGAAAGCGCCGACGATGAAGGCAAGCGCCACGGGCAGCGGCTTGAACAGGACGGCATGGATCTTTTTTTCGAACAGCAGTCCCATCACGGCGGCAGGCAGGAAGGCGATGCCGACGTTAATGGCAAAGCGCCAGGCGGTCGTATTGCGCGCGAATAATCCTTTTGCGACATCGATGAATTTATGACGGAATTCCCAGACCACGGCCAGCAGGGCGCCGCTCTGGATGACGACTTCGTAGGCCTGCAGTTTTTCGTGATCAGGCACGTCCTTGTCCATCCCGATCAGGCCGCCGGTGAGGATAAGATGCCCGGTCGAGGACACGGGCAGGAATTCCGTCAGCCCCTCGACGATCCCCATGATCACCGATTTCAGATACAGCAAGTCCATGGCCCAAACCCCGTTTCAGGAAAATAATTATTTCCATTATCTTATACGACAGGCGCGGGCAGGCAACAGGCAAAGAGCTGTTTATCCAAAGAAATCCGCTACGACGGCTGCGAGGGCGTGCCGCGGCTCTCGGTGCCGGACGGCGGCGGATGCAAAGGATGCAAATTCTGGAATATCTTCTCCAGCGCCTCGATGGTGACCGGCTTCACAAGATGCGCATCGAACCCCGTCTCCTTCGAGCGCTGGAAATCCTGCGGCTGGCCGAACCCGGTCTGGGCGATGATGGCAGTATCCTTCAGTTGCGGCAGCTGCCTGAGCTTCTTGCAGACCTCATAGCCATTCATCCCCGGCAGGCCGATGTCGAGCAGGATAAAATCGGGAACGAAGCTGCCCACGGCGGCAATTGCGGAAGGGCCGTCGCTTGCCGATTTCACCTCATGCCCTTGCGCCTCGAGCAGCCAGCCCAGGGTCAGCGCGGAATCGACGCTGTCGTCGACGATGAGGATGCGGTAATGCGCGACCGTCGGTGCAGTTTCCTGCGCCGCGGCGGCCGGCGCTTCCTCCTCCTGTTCGATCAGGGGCAGGGTCACGACGAATTCACTGCCGCGTCCGGGCCCGGCGCTGGCGGCGGTGACCGTTCCGTCATGCATCTCCACAAGCCGTTTGACGAGCCCCAGCCCGATGCCAAGGCCGCCCTGCGAGCGGTCGATGACGGCGCTGTCCTGCTCGAACATGCGGAAGACCTTTGGCAGCGCCTCGGCCGATATGCCGATGCCTTCGTCCTGCACCGCGATGCGGACATGGCCGTTGTCGGCGTCGGTGGTCACGCGGATGGCGCCCCCGTCGTCGCTGTATTTCGACGCGTTGGCAAGAATGTTCGTGAAGATCTGCGTCAGCCGCGTCATATCCCCGTTCACCCGTAAATAGGCCGGCGAAAAGGAAACCTCGAGCCGCTGGTGCTTTTCGTCCATGGAGGACTTTACGCTGTCGATCGCGTTCTGCACGGCTTCGCCGATGAGGACGCTCCGTTTTCGCAGCACGATCTTGTTCTGGGTGATGCGCGCGACATCCATGAGATCCTCCACCAAATGCACCATCTGCCGCAACTGCCGCTCGATGATGGCCACGGTTTTCAACTTCGTCTTGTCGTCTTTCGCGCGGCGCAGGATTTCCAGGCTATTGGAAATGGGCGCCAGCGGGTTGCGCAGTTCATGGGCGAGCGTCGCCAGGAATTCGTCCTTGCGGCGGTCCGCCGCGCTTAAAGACGCTTCCGCGCGCCGCCGTTCGGCCGCCTCCGCCTCGACGCGCCGCCGCGCCGTGATGAGCGACCCGTAGAGGAAGCTCATGAAGGCGCCGGTCAGGATGAAGATCAGTGTTTCGAGATGGTCGAGCGGCCTGTCGGCATAGAGCGAGAACCGCGGCGACATGAAGTAATAGGCGCCCGCGACCGAACCGAGAACTGTCGCCAGCATTCCCGCCGGGAAGCCGCCATACCAGGCCGAGGCCGCGAGCGAGATGTAGAAGAACAGGAATGGCGTCCGGGTGCCCAGCATCGTCTCGAAAAGCGTCAGGCGCGCCGCCAGCGCAAGCGCCGTCGCGACGACCGCGAAGAGCAGCCCGCGCCACAACGAACCGGCCCGCGATGATGAGGTGTCGCCAATATTCATGAATGACTCGCTGAAAATAACTTTAAGTATCGGCGATCGCCGGAGGTTGTCCACTCTTCAAAAGTGGCAGGCATTCTTATTAAAAAGACCGGCCCCGAAGGGGAAAGACTTCGGGACCGGCCTCTTTTCCTTAGAAGGGCCATCTGCCGCGCGGAGAATCCATTGGATAACGGGACTCCACTGGCAAATGCATGCCAGAGGATAGGAAGTAAGGCTTACAGCAAGCTTACAGAAAAAGCGCTTTAAGCAGCCTTGACGAACTTCGGCCAGCTGCCGGCCCTCTTTTGGGCGACCGCCTGCTCGAGCGCGGCATAGACTTCCTTGAACACGGGGTCCCAGTTGCCGGGGATCTGCTGGCGGAACAGGCGCATCGACGGATACCAGGGGCTGTCCGCGCGGTCCGACAGGTAGAGCCAGTAGGGGCGGAAGCACAGGAGGTTCCAGATCGGACAGCCAACGGATCCCGCCAGGTGCGCGACCGAACTGTCGGTCATGATGACGAGGTCGAGCTGCTTGAGGATCGCCGCCGTGTCGGCGAAATCGCTTACCAAGGGCCCGAGCTCCAGCACCAGGCCCTTGCCGCCGCATTCCGCGAGCTCGGGCTCGCGCGGACCTTTCTGGAGGCTGTAGAGCTGCACCCCCGGGATTTCCGCGAACGGCAGGAAGCGTTCCGCCTTCACCGCGCGCTTGGCGTTGCGGGCGAAAGTGACGCTGCCGGACCAGATAATGCCGACGCGGAAACGGTCCTTGTGCATGTCGAGAAGGCGCTGGGCCGCGGGGGGCGCCGCCGGCGACGCATACACATTTGAGGGGGGAGGAATATTCGTGAGGTCGGTGCCGAAAATGCCGGGCAGGCTCATGAGCGGCAGGTGGAAGTCGAAGTTCTCGCCCAGCTTGCCGGCATCGGTCGTGCCGGTGTCGACAAGGCGGTCGACGGGCAGTTTCTGCAGCAGGCGGTGCAGGGCGGGCTTGCATTCGAAGATCACCCGGCCGCCGCGCGCCTTCACCATCGGGATGAAGCGGCTGCACAGAATGGTATCGCCGAAGCCCTGTTCTTCGTACAGCAGGAAGGTGCGGTCCTTGAAGTTCTCGCCCTTCCAGCGCGCCTGCGCGTATTCGCGCGGCTTCATCTGCTTCTGCTTCCAGCGGACCTCGAAGGCTTCCCAGCCCTCCTTGTAGCGCGCCATGTCGAGATAGGTGAGGGCGCGTTCCCATTTTATGGTGTCGTTATCGGGCTGCATCGCGCAGGCCGCATCGAAATGAAGCAGGGCTTCCTCGGGGTGTCCGGTTTCGCGCAGGGCGATAGCATAATTGGAACGAATAAGGAAATTGTTCGGCTCGAGCCTTGCAGCCTCGCCATGGACCTGGAGCGCTTCCTCGTTCCGGTCGAGGGAGACGAGGGCATTGCCCAGATTGGTCATGAATGTCGCCTTGCCGGGCGACAGCTCCAGCGCGCGCTTGCAGCAGGCAACCGAGGCTTCGAACTGGTCGGCCTTGCGCAGGATCGCGCCCAGGTTCAGCCAGGCGGAAGCATCCAGCGGCGTTTCCTGGATGAGTTTCTGATAGGCCTGAATTGCTTCGGGAATTTTTCCTTCTTCGTAGAGCTTGAGGGCGGCGCGAAAGGCCGGGCTGCTGGTCGTTTTGGTCTGCTGGAGGGGCTGCGGAATTTCCATACTCATGCTTAATCGCTCGCTAAAAAATATACTGCCCGGATGCGTGAAGAACCTGCCTGTTTTTTTCTAAATCGGGGCGGATGAACTGTCAATCTCATCCCCAAGAGGCTATTTCCGGCGCGAGATTAATATATTTTCCGGAAATGAATGTGCCAGCTCCTCAGTTTCTACATGAAGATATTATATAAACACGTTGAATTTATTAAGTATTTTATCCACATCTATGCTATTCTCTGAATGGGGACGTTACCCGAGGTCGGCGGCGATTTCCGCTCATTTCTGATCTCAGGAAAGAATGCCAAAGTATTCGGAATACAGCAGGTTTTTATCGGCCGTGAGCGCCATGCTCGCGATGGTTGTGCTGTTCTTTTTGTCTTCCGCTGCCTTTGCCGAAACAATTGACCAGACGCCCTCCGCCGTCACGCCGCCGAACTTCGTCGGCCCGCCGATCCCCAAGGACCTGCTCGACAAAATCGCCGCGCAACCGCCGGTCGCTGAGAACGCAAAGGCGCCCGCGCTCGGCCCGAAAGACGCCGACCTGCTGCTGCAGCTCATCATCAACGATGCCGAGATGGAAGACGTCGTCGAGGCCCGGCAGCATGACGGCAAGCTCTACCTTCCGATCGGCCAGCTGGCCGATCTGCTCGACTTCTCCATCAAGGTGGATATGGCAACCAAAACGGCCAAGGGCTGGTTCGTTCGCCAACAGAACACCATCGAGCTGACCGAACATTCCGCCGAGGTGAAGGGCCGGTCGGAGCCGGTGCCGCCCGGCGGCATCTTCGCGGGCGACAGCGACCTCTATGTCGACGCCGACCTCGTTCATGCCTGGATGCCGCTCGATTTCGGCGTCGATCTTCACCGCATGACGCTGAGCATCACCACGCGCGTGGCGCTGCCGTTCCAGGAGAAGCTTAAGCGGGAAAAGCAGCACGAGACGCTGAACCAGAAGGGCGAGCCGGCGAAGCCACAGACGTTCAAGAACGTCGACATCCCTTATGAAGCGGCGCAATTCCCGACCATCGATTTGACGGTCAGCCCCAGCTATGACAGGGGCACGAAAAAATTCACGAGCGATTATTCCGTCCTCGCGGAAGGCGACTTCGGCTACCTGACCTCGCGGCTCTACGCATCGGGCGACCTGGCGGACAAGACGCTCAGCGATCTGCGTCTCAGCTTCGGACGCGACGACTATGAGAAGAACCTGCTAGGGCCGCTGCATGCTTCGTCCTTCCGCTTCGGCGATATCGACTCGGTCAGCCTCCAGCAGGTGGCGGTGCCGAACCAGGGACGCGGCTTCACCGTGACGAACCGCGATCTCGACCGCCCCGACAACTTCGACGTCACCAACTTCATCGGCGACAGCAAGCCCGGGTGGGAGGTCGAGCTTTACCGGAACGGCGCGCTGATCGACTTCCAGACGGTGGGGCAGGACGGCCGCTATAACTTCCAGAACGTGCCGATCCTCTTCGGCAACAACGTCTTCCGCCTGGCGTTCTACGGGCCGCAGGGCCAGGTCGAAGAAATCAACAAGACGATCAACGCGGAATCCTCGCTGCTCGAAAAGGGGCAGGTCAGCTACAACTTCTCCGCCGAGCAGAAAAACAAGAGCCTCTTCGGCATCGGCGACCAGACGTCGCTGACCAATCCCGAAGGCTTCGAAAGCGTGGGCGAGATGGAATATGGCGTCACGCGCAAGCTGACCGTCGCGGGCGGCGCGGCGCACACGGTGCTCGCCGATGGCGGTCACGATTACGGCACGGCGGGCATACGCACCTCGCTCGGGAACGTGCTGGCCTCCGCCGACGCCGCCTATGACACGACGGCCAGCACCTACAGCACGCGCCTGTCGCTGTCGACCGGCATCAAGGATACGCTCCTGTCATTCCAGCAGAAGTTCGCGCATGACTTTATGAGCGAGGAAAGCGCGACCTTGACCGAACCCATCAACCGCCAGTCGGTCGCCCGCGTGGACAAGCAGTTCGGCGACCTCGGCACCTCGCTGATGTATACGAACAGCCTCTACGAAGGCGGGCGGATCGAGAACCTGTGGACGAACCAGATCTCCCACCCGCTGTTCGGCAATATGACGTTCACGAACACGCTGAAATACGACCATGACAACGAAGGGCTCGACAGCTTCACGGGCAGCGCCTTCGTGCGCGGCTATTACAAAAAAGCGCTTCTCGGCGCGCAGGCGGATTACGAGGAAAAGCCCGAACGCCAGCTCGACGACCTCAAGTTCGACGCGCTCTTCACGATTTCGCCCACGGTCAACGACAAGGTGACGCTGACGAGCGTGACCTCGGGCTCCAAATCGAACACGCTGGAAAATACGGCGACCTTCGACATGAACCGCTACAAGATATCGGTGACGGGCCGCGCGAACGACCACGGCGACTATTTCGCGGGGCTCACCTTCAACATGAGCATTGGCCGCGTGCCGAACAGCGGGCAGTGGATCGTCTCGAGCAAGACCATGGCCGAAATGGGTACGGTCGCGGTCGTGCCCTATATCGACCACAACTATAACCAGATCCGCGATCCCGGCGAGCAGGCGCCGCCCAGCTCTTCCATCCGCATCGGCGGGCAGGCGATCAAGGTCGACAAGGATGGCACGGCCATCGCCGGCCAGCTCCAGCCCAACGTACCGATCAGCATCGCGATGGATACGGCCAACCAGGCGGCCAATCCCTTCTGGACGACGGGCGTTGACGCCTACCGGGTCGTGCCGCGTCCCGGCAAGATCATCACCGTGCCGTTCCCGATCTTCGAGACAAGCCAGATCGACGGCACGGTTTCCGTTCCCGCCGGCGCCGATGCGAAGGGGCTTGCCATCGAGCTCGTCAACGCCGACGGGCAGGTGGTCCACACGGCCCATACGGCTTTCGACGGTTATTACCTCATCGAAGGCGTCATGCCGGGCGCGTACAAGCTGCGCGTCGCGGCCGACAGCCTGGCCGAGCGTCACCTGAGGCAGGACGTGCAGCCCTCTGTCACCGTCACGGTGTCGGACTTCTTCGTGAAGGACATTCACCTTGACGATGCAGGCGCGCCTGGCCCGGCGGCGCCCGAAGGACCCCCGGCGCCCGCGCCGGCGATGGGTAACGCCAGCGCGAAGCCGGAGGAAGAACCGGTCGCAGCCGCGGCTTCTTCCGCCCGGGAAGCCGCAGCGCCCCAGCCGCCGCCGATGCCTGCGGTCAAGCCCGAGGACGTGGACGTTCAGCCTCTGTCCGGCGAAGCCGCGGACATGGCGAAAATCGCCCAGCCCGTCGCGCCGGCGCCGAAGCCGGAGGCTGCCGCCGCACCCGCGCCTCGAGCCGCGTCCGTCGCTCCCGCCGCTGCGGCTGCCCAGCCGCAGGCGGCACCTGTCGCGCCTGCAACGACGGTAGTTCCCGCTACGGCGCAAAATTCTATGCCAATCATGAATACCGCCAACGCGCCGGCGACACGCAAGTCGCTAACCGTCATTAACGACGCCGCGCCGCTGCCAGCCGTTGCGAATAAGACGCCGCATTTCGTGATTATCAATGAACTTCAGCCGTCGGCGCCCGCTGCCGCACAGCCCGTTCACAAGCCGTCGCTGGTGATCGTGAATGATCCTTATTGATTAAGTCTTGCAGCCTTCTCCCGCTATCGCGGGAGAGGGAGCGATGCAGTCTTCTTTGGAACACATGTAACGAAGAGCCGATAGGCCCCTCTCCCGCGATAGCGGGAGAGGCGGAGGTGAGGGGCTTGGTGATGGTTTTTCTACATCTTCAGTGATGACGAGAAGCGGTTACCCGTGCACCGGCGCTTGGGCAAGCGTCTGGCCGCCGTCCTTGGGCTGGGCGGCGTAGGTGACGCCGAGTTCGCAGGCCGACAGGTTCACGTCTTTCGGCGTTTCATCAAGCGGGACGGACAGGAAGCGTTTCTCCGTCGGGCGATAGACGGACACGCCCGGGAAGAACTTGATGACTTCGGGCTTGGCGCTGCCATGAGAACAGGTGACCGAGATATCGCCCATCGACGAGCGGTTGCCCTGCCGCGTCAGGTACAAATTGACCGAGGCATTGCCGTTCTTGTCGCGCGCCAGCTTCGCGTCCTCGATGCCCATGGTCAGGTTCGTGGCGCCATTGCGCACGATGACGGGGATGATGATGACGAGGTTTGCCTTGACGGAAATCACCGCGTCCTTGGAAGCGGCCTTGGGCTCGTCCGCATTGTCGTTGACGAGGCGTACCTTGACATGCGCGCGGTATTCGCCGGGCTCAAGGGTTTCAGGCTTGCGCAGCAGCAGGCGCACGTTCTGGGACTCGCCAGGCTTCAGCGTGACGCTTTTCGGCGCGATGTGGATGAGCGGAATGGCGGAATATTGCGGGGTCTCGCCGGCGGCGTAGGGGACAACCATGCCGTCTTCACCCATCTTCATGTCGACAAGGTCGATGTCGAAGTCGCCGGTCGCATCGCCCGTGTTCTTGATGACAACGGTCGAAGACCGGTCGTTGTTCTCCATGACGACGCGCGTGGGCAGCATCATGATCTCGGCGTTCTTGGAGAAGGCGGCCTGCGGCAGCAGCAGGGCGGCGGCGAGGGCGATCCAGACAAGTCTTTTCATATCTTCAACTCACTGCAACTTGTGGTTCACGTCGGTAACGGTGCCACGGTACATACATATTATAGGTGTACGGGTGACCCAGTTAAAGAGGGCTTTGCGGCTTTCGCCTTGTTTATCTTCGTATTTTTGATTTCTCATATTGCTGAAAGCCGCAGTTACGGAACCTCGCCCGCGGCCAGGACCTTGCCGCCCTGTTCTTTCTGCGCCCGGTAGACGATGCCAAGCCTGCAGGCAGAAAGGTTTACGCCGGCAGGGTTTTCATCAAATGGAACGGAGACGAAGCGGCGGGTAAGGGGGCGGTAAACGGCAATCCCGGGCGCGACTTTAATCTGCCTTGGCTTTCCGCCGCCGGTGGCGCAGGTGATTGCCACATCGCCCATTGCCGACATATTGCCCTCGCGCGTGAGATAGAATTCGACAGCGGGCGTTCCTTTCGCGTCGTGGGTGAGCCTCGGTTCGGCGACGCCCATGATCGCGTTGGTCGCGCCCACGCGCACGATGACGGGGATGGACATGACAAGATTGGTTCTGACCCGAATGCCTTTCATGGCGTCAGGGGCCGGCGCTGCCTCCGCATTGGCGTGAACGAGATGCACCTGCAGGTGCGCGCGGTATTCCCCCGGCTCCAGCGGCGTCTCCGGCGTGTGGAAGATGACGTGGATGTAATTTATCTCGCCGGGCCTGAGCGTCATGCTGCTAGGTGCGGCGTGGAGAAAGGCGAGGGCGGAATATTGCGGCGTTTCGCCCGCATTATAGGCCACGACTGCGCCGTTCTCCTGCATCTTCAGGTCGGTCAGGCCGATGGTATAATCGCCCGCCGCGTCGCCTGAGTTCTTCAGAATCACCTGCGCGAAATGCCGGTTATTGTCCATGATAACGCGCGTGGGGAAGAGCATTACCTCGGCGCTGTTGGCAAAAGCAGCCGACGGCGCGACAGCGGCAAGAAATGCGAGCATCAGGAGGATTCTGTTCATCGCCTGATCCTCAATCCCGCTATTGGTAGTTGACGTTGATGGTGAAAGTGGGCGCCGCCGACGTATTGATCGCCTGGGTTCCATCAGTGGCGACGTCGACGCCGACCAGCAGCGTCTTGCCCGCGCCGGGCGCCGCGCCGGTGATGGCGGAGGAGCAGGCCTGAGAGGCGGCGCCGTTGTAAGAACAGGTGGCGTTCGATGGCGTCACGCCGTTGTTTGCGGTATATCCGGTCGCCTGGATCGTGATGGTATCGGTCGTGGAACCCGCGACGGTGATGCTGCTCGCCGTCGGCGTGCCTGAAAAGAACTGTCCCGTGCCTGACACGACGCTCGTCGTACCAGCGGTCGATATCCGATAGGTGCTGGCGTTATTCGCCGAGACCGTGCCGAAGTCGATATCGGAGGTCTTGGTAAGTGTGAGCGGAACATCGAAGCTGATGCTGGCGGTTTCACTGGGGCTGGTCGAAACGGAATGGCCGGACTCCAGCACTGTTATTTTTAACGTCGGGCTTTCTGTGCTCGTCGATACGGTATTGTCATATGTTGCTGTCGCCCCGACAAGCAATTGCTTGCCGCTGCTGCCCGGCAGCGTGAGGCCTGAAGTGCCATTAGCAACCGAGGACCCGTTGTATACGAGATGAAAATTGCTCAGCGTAACGCCTGTCGCACCGCCATTGTCCGCCACGGTTATGGTGATCGTTCCGCTACACTGCGGGTTGCTGGTGATGCTGAAAACTCCGTGCGCCGCCGTGCCGTAAAGATGGGTGCCGGTGCCTGATAATGCGTCGGCGGTTGTGATGTCGGCGGTCACCGAGCCACTGGGCTTTTGCCACGTGCTCCAATTCAGCGGGGTCGTTTGGCTGATGCTGAGAGAACAAGCCGCCTGCGCTGGTGCGGCCGGCAGCAAAAGGACAGCCAGGGCGATGATCGCCATCGCCAGCTTTATGCCGATGATCCTGTTCATTGATAAATGACCGACATATCGAAAGAGGGGGCAGCCGCGCCGTCAAGCGACAGCATGCCGTCGCCGATGGTCATGTCCATACCGACGAGAACGGTGCTCTGCTTCGTCCCGAACAGGGGCACGCTGGCGCAGTCCTGATTGGTGCCCTTGACCGTGCAGTGCGCCTTCAGGGACGTGATGCCGCTGCCGGGGGTGTAGTTTCCGGGAATGAAGTTCAGCATGTGGTTGCGGGCGTCGCCGAGCGTGATGACGCTGGGGGAGCCGAAGGGTTTCAGGATTTCACCCGAACCCGACAGTTTCATGTTGCCGTCCGCGCCCATCGAGACCTTGTCGTTGGGACGCGCCTGGAAGCCACCGAAGGTGATGTCGGAATTTTTGTGGAGGTCGATGGACTGGTCGAAGGCGATGTTCGCCTGCACCAGCGTCATATTGGCGGAGGTGTCGGAAGCACAGGCGAACAGAACCAGTCCCGCGACCGCGGTTAGTGTCATGAGCTTTTGCAGAGCTTGCATATTAAGCCTCCGGCTCCTCTCCTAGAGGAGAAAGATAGCTCCTTCCACGCTTAGTTGTAGACAATCGTCAGCGTGAAGGTGGGCGCAGCGGTCGTACCCGCAGCCTGCGTGCCGTCCGCGGTCACATCCGCGCCGACGAGCAGGGTCGTGCCCGCGCCCGGAGCGGCTGCAGCCGGAATGGCGCAGGAGCCAGCGGCGCCGGAGCCGTATTTGCAGGTCGCGTTGGCGGGAGTGACGCCGTTATTGGCGGTATAGCTGCCGACGCTGATATTCATCGTATTCGTCGTCGAGCCCGCGAGAGTGATGCTGGCGGCATGCGGCGAGCCGAAAAGGTAAGCGCCCGAGCCGGAATGAGAGGTCGAGCCCGTCGGCGAGATCGTATAAGTGTCCGCGGTCGAGGCCTGCACCGAACCAAAATCGATGTCCTGTGTCTTGGTAATGTTGAGAGGCGTGTCGAACCGGATGTTCGCGGTGACCGACTGCGTCGCCGACCAGGCGTCCGGCACCATAACCAGAGCAATCGCGGCGACTGAAAGACCTGCAAGGATGTTCTGAATTTTCATGTGATTCGCTCCGTTCTAAAAAGAGAATGCTCCCCTAGTTCCCAATATAGTGAAAATAAATGAGTTAATTATTAATGCTGCCGTTAACCTTGCATTAAATCGAGGAGATACAGTGGCATAAGGGGAAAATATATATGAAATGCAATTGATTCAAATTTTAGCCAAAGGCGGAGGAGTTTTGGCTGACTCCGGGCGGATGACTGATAACCCTCGGTGACGTCTAAAATTTTTTAGTTCGCAAGACTCGGGGCCCCGTTCCAGCTTTTCAGCACTCGGCCTCCGGCAGTGCAGCAAATTAATCCTTTTTGCTTTCCAAGGACGTCCTCCAAAAGGCCCATGAAAAATCCGCACTTTTGATGAGGAAAAAAAATCTTTTGGCGCGTTAGCCCAGCACGCCTCGCTGTTAAACGCTTCTTAATGCTTTGCTTGTATAACAACAGTATAGGAGCCAGTTCGGGGCGGCGATATTAAAGGTATCTGATGTTCAGATTGTCTGTTCTTTCTGTCGGGGCGTTTTTTGCAACATTCTTAAGCCTGCACTCTTCGGCTTATGCCTTTGAAACAAGGCAATCTTCAGGTGGTGCAACACCCGCGGCGCCAGCTCCCGCAACAGCAGATGCGCTCGCGCCTGCGGGCGATGTGCAGGCCAACACCGGCTGGGACGCCGCTGTCGAAAACTCGCTGATTTTTTCAAATCCTTTCGCCGATAAATCCGATATTTCGCCGACGCCGCATACCTATTTCAAGGCGGGCATCGCCAACGACGTCACTCCTTCGGATAATGGCTCGGCCTGGCAGCCGGGGCAGGATACGCACGACCAGGGAACGCTGGGCATGGCCGAGACCGGCTTTCGCAGCAGCGGCAAGAGCCAGATCGGCGTTGTCGGCTGGCAATATACGGCAAAGCCCGACTTCACCTCGCCGACGCAGAAATCATCGAGCGGTATGTACATCCTGGCCGAGCGCAACCTCTTCAATGACGATGGTAAATCCGTCAACGGCTATGCGCAGGCGGGCCGCGCCGCCGCGGGGCCGGGCGAAATCCAGAATGGCTTTACGACCGGTTTCGAGTTGAAAGGCTTCATCCCTAATCATCCTGACGGCAAGTTCAACGTCGCCTTCTCGGGCGGTACCAGCGCGCCGTTCATGCAAGGCCCCTCGACCGGCACTGCCGTGGAGACGCGCCTTGAGCTGACCTATCAGGACAAGATCACCGATAACATCACGATCCAGCCGGGCCTCAACTACACGACGGTGCGCGGCAATGACCCGACGGTGCCGATCGTGGGCGGCCTGGTGGCCGGCGTGCGCGTTCACGTCAACTTCAAGTAAAAACTTTCCCATAACCTCGCATTTCGCTCTTTTGTCGCCGTTTCAGTATGATAGGGGCGGATACTTAAACGCTTTTTAAGTTTTCCCGTTATATATTTACTCAGGGGAGATTTTATGTCCGCCATCAATTGCGCTGAACTCGCGGCGCTCGTCATCGACGACCACATGATCATCCGGCAGGTGCTTGAGCAGAACCTGCGCGACATGGGCTTTACCCAGATCGAGACGGCTTCCAACTACCAGGAAGCGCAGGGAAAGATGAAGTCGAAGCGCTATGACATCGTTTTCGTCGACTGGATTTTGCCCGGCAAAAGCGGCTACTCCCTGATGCAGGAATACCGGCAGGAGCGGGAATACGACGAGGTCGCCTTCGTCATGGTGACGACCGAGACGGATGAGCGCCACATGATCGAGGCGCTGAAGGCCGGCGCCACTTCCTACATCATGAAGCCCGTCACGCCCAATGCCTTCAAGGACAAGGTTGCCAAGGTCCTGGAATGGATCGTCAAGAAAAAGCAGCCGCGCGCCACGGCCGGCTAGGAAATTAGAGGCACCCCATGAAGGACCCGATGGCTCCATACCGAAGCCGTATTTCCAGCGTCGTCGTCTCGTCGGTCATCGACACCTTCAATCTCATGCTGCGGCAGAATGTGACGGCGATGCCGGTACCGGGCCCCGCCGCGATCGGTCCCGACATGGCGGTTTATGCCTGCGTGCGCCTCGACCAGCAGGATTTGCGGGCGGATTTCTATTTCAGCTTCGACCGGACGCTGTTGCTGCTCACCGCGGCGGCGTTTTACGAGAAAGACCGCGAGGCGCAGCCCGCTATCCAGGAAGACATCGCCTGCGCCGTCGCGAATATCGTGGGCGGCAAGGTCAAGACCTTCCTCAACCACGAAGGCTACCACTTCGAGATGGGCCTGCCCTTCGTGGCGAAGCCCGGCGCGCTGGGCGCAGACGACGCGGTTCGCGTGCATTTTTCCTTCGACAAGTCCGGCAGCAACGGCCTCGTCGTGAATTACGTCATGGAAGACAGGAAAACCGGAGCAGGTTCGGCTTAAGGATTTCGCATGAAGGCGGTTCCGTTCAGATCCGGCAAAGACAACGACCTCGCGGCGGCGCTGGCGGAGGCGCGGAGGATCGACCCGCAGTTGGTGCTGCTCTTCGGCGCCTCGCCGTTCCTGGACCGGCCGGAAACCGCGGCGGCCGTCCGAAAAGCGGGCATGACCGTCGTCGGCTGTTCGACCGCGGGTGAAATCTCCGCCGGCGGCGTTTCAGACCATAGTTTTTCCGGCCTTGCGCTGCATTTCGGCGCCGTGCCGGTCAAGACGGCGAAATCTTCCCTCCGGTCCGCCGGAGACTCGCGCCGCGCCGGCGAGGATATCGCGCGCCAATTGGCCGCGCCCGATCTTGTCAGCGTCTTCGCGCTGTGCCCCGGCGTGCAGGCCGACAGCATCCAGTTCGCCAAGGGGTTGAGCGCGGAGCTGGGCGCGCATGCGCTGATCACCGGCGGCGTGGCCGGACGGCACGGGCAGGACGGGCCCACGCATACGATCCTGAACGAGGTGTTCGCCGACAACCAGGCCGTCGCCTTCGGTCTTTACGGAAGCAAGGTGCGCGTGCAAAGCGGCTCCTGCGGCGGCTGGAAGCCCTTCGGTCCCGTGCGGCGCGTGACGCGGGCGGAAGGGCCGGTAATTTACGAACTGGACGGAAAACCCGCGCTGCCGCTGTACAAGGAATACCTCGGGCCCAAGGCGGCAGGGTTGCCGTTTACCGGCCTCATGTTCCCCTTTGCCGTTGTGTCGGAGCAGGACCGGCAGGATACGGGCCTCATCCGCACGCTCATGGATATCGACCACCAGGCAAATACGCTGACCATGGCGGCGGTGGTGCCGCAGGGCGCGCTCGTGCGCATGATGCATGCCGACAATGACTCGCTCGTCGACGCGGCGCGCACGGCGGCGGAGGATGCGTCGCGCGGCCCCGGCGAGAAAGCCACGATCCTCGTCAGCTGCGCGGGGCGCAAGATCATCATGGGCTCCGACGTCGACGAGGAAATCGACGCCGTGGCGGAGGTCATCGGGCGCCACTCCGCCTTCGCGGGATTTTATTCTTACGGCGAGATTTGCCCCTATGCGGCGACGGGGTTGAGCGAACTTCACCACCAGACCATGACCATCACCACTATTTCGGAAGAAAAGGACGGCTGATGGTCTCGCGCAAAGTGGCACGGCTGTTCCGCAAGCACTTCGACATCGAAAACCCGGAGGCTGCGCTCACGCTTGTGAAGAATCTCGCAGATAATCGCGACATTCTGGCCCCCGATGCGCGGCGCATCTTCGAATCCTTCCCCGACTTCGTCGCCTCGATCGAGGATGCCTACCGCGAGCTTGACGAACGCCTGTCGGTCGCCGTGCGCGCGCTGGAACTGTCGTCCAACGAGTTGGGCGAGGCGAACCGGAAGCTCGAGGAGCTCAATTTCGCCATCGAAGCGATCCTGGAAAGCCTGGGCCAGGCGCTTTTGTATTTCGGTCCCGACGGCATCTGCGCCCCTGTCTATTCAAAAGCCTGCCTGACGCTGCTGGAAAACGCGCCCGCCGGCAAACATATCACGGACGCTCTCGGCATGAACGGGGCGCAGCAGGAGCAGTTCCTGCCGCTGCTGCATCTGATCTTTTCCGAGAACGCGACGGCGATGCCGTTCGAGGAGCTGATCGCGCTGGCGCCGCAGTGGTACCGGCATTCGAAAGACCTCAAGATCGCGCTGGCTTACAAGCCCATGCGCGGACCATCCGGCGCGATCACCGGCGTGCTGGTCGTCGCGACCGACATCACGCAAAAGCTGGAGACGCGCGAAAAGCTGGCCCAGAAGGAAGAGCAGGTCCTGCGCACCTTGCGCATTGCGGGCAACCGCGGTGGCTATGTGCGTTATCTGCACAGCTTCGAGACGGCCTTCAAAACCATGAAAAACTCGAACTCGCTTTCCGATATCCGGCGCGATCTGCACACGCTCAAAGGAATGGCGAAGGTCTTTTACCTTAGTACCGTGGCTTCGTTGCTGCATGAGGTCGAAGACGCCATCGGCGACATTCCGGAAGACGGTTGGCAGGAACCCTTCGAGGCCGTCATGGCGGGATTCCAGGTGCGGCTTGAACTGATGCTGGAATATGCGCGTTGGCTGGGCCGCGAGATCTGGGGTTACGAATTTGAAAACGGCAAGGATATTATGAGCATCGGCACCGGCAACGCATACCAGTTCGGCCTCGACCTGGAAAAGATGCTGGCCGGCAAGGCGCCGCCGGAAAAGATCGTTGAAAGTTATTTCCTCTCCATCGCCTCGGTGCCGGTCAAGGACCTGCTGTCGTTCTTCGAGATGCAGGTCGGATATTTCGCGGAAGTGGCGGACCGCCAGGTGCGCATGCGGCACGAGGCCGGCGACGAGGTGCGCATCTTTCCCCGGTTTTACGAGGGTTTCTTCGACAGCCTGACGCATATCGCGCGCAACATTCTCGACCATGCCTATGAGCCGCCGGCCATGCGCGAGATCCTGGGCAAGCTGCCCGAGCTGCATGTGACGCTAAAAGTCGCCTATGCGGACGCGGAACGTAAAAGCTTCATCATCACCATCGCCGACGACGGGCAGGGGATTTCCGCCGCGGAGGTGCGCGAGCGGCTGGAGCAGGACAACAAGCCTGTGCGCGGCGAGTCCGACGAGGATGTCATCCAGCATATTTTCGACGCCGATTTCTCGACCAAGGACAGTATCGACATCAATTCGGGCCGCGGCATCGGCATGAACGTGGTGAAGGCGGAGGCCGAAAAGATCGGCGGCACGATCCGCGTCGCGTCCAAGCATGGGTTTTCGACGGTCTTCACCATCACGCTGCCGGTCATCTGGCGGCGTTGAACAGGGAGTTTCGGCATGAGTTATTCACGCGATTTCATCGTCAAACCCGGATCGAAGGTGAAGCTGGCCGACATCGATCCGGATTACAAGGACAAGCTGACGAAGGAAGCGGCGGAAAAGGCGCTGGAGAAAAACCTCAAACGCATGCAGGAGCTGCAGGAGCTGCTGTATGCCGAACACAAGCGCGCGCTGCTTGTCTGCCTCCAGGCGCCCGACGCCGGCGGCAAGGACGGCGTCATCCGCCACGTTTTCGGGGCGCTGAACCCGCAAGGATGCCGCGTCGCCTCTTTCAAGCAGCCGACACATGTCGAACTCGACCATGATTTCCTGTGGCGCGCGCATCGCGATGCGCCGGGGCGAGGCGAGATCGGCATTTTTAACCGCTCGCATTACGAAGACGTCCTCATCGTGCGTGTGCGCAAGCTCGCGCCGGAAAAGAGCTGGCACAGGCATTACCGCCAGATCAACGATTTCGAGCGTAGCCTGGCGGAGAACGGGACGCATATCCTGAAATTCTTCCTGCATATTTCGAAGGAAGAACAGCTGCAGCGTTTCAAGGAACGTCTCGACGACCCGACGAAACACTGGAAGATCTCCGAAGCCGACTATACGGAGCGCGAAAAATGGCACGACTACCGCAAAGCATACGAAGACGCGCTTGAAAAATGCAGCACTGAAGATGCGCCCTGGTTCATCATACCGTCCGACAAGAAATGGTTCCGCAATCTCGCGGTATCGGACATCGTGGTGAATTATCTGGAGGGCCTGAAAATGTCGTACCCGGAGACCCTGGTCGACGTGAAAGAAATTCGCCGGAAATATTTCGGCGGCAAGAAATAGCGCCTGTCTTCCTCCGATTTCATTTGTCTTTTCAAGTTCTTCCCTGCCTTTGACAAAGCCCGCCGCTTCCTCTAATGTCACCCCCTCTGGATGATATTCGGGAAAACAGCAAAATGATTTTCAAGCGTCTCAGCGGTGTAATTAACAAATTCAATGAAGTTCTGGCGGAAGGCAATTATCGCGTGCCGCCGATGACCTGGGGGCGCCTTATTCGCGGCAGCCTGAAGCCGGAACTCATACCCGCGACCTCCGAAGTCGCCGTCGGCACCTCGATGATCGACTACGGCAAGTCGCTCGGCAACAAATTCATGTGGGGCTCGGCGATCGCCTTGGTATCGATGACCTTCCTGAAGTGGGCGGCCATCGGCTTTGCGGCGGCAGGCGCCGCCGTCTATACGGCTGAATATGTGCGTGCGAAGAAATCGCGCGAGGACACGATCATCGAGATCAACTTCGCCGGCCAGCGCGTGAAGGGCAGGCGCGCCGACCTGTTCAGACTGCATCGCGCGCAGATGCGCATCATGAATATTTCCTCTTCGCTCGAGGGCGCCGCAAGCACGACGGCGGAAGCCGTGCAGGCCATCCTCGACAGCGTGAAGGACGAGCGCAAGCGCGTGGCGGTGCTCGACGGCGGACGCTACCAGGCGGGGAAGGAGGCCTATGCCTTCTCCGAACCCGATTTCCGCATCGTCCTTGAATCCGCCACGCAGCCGCAGGAGCCCAAGGCCATGCCTGCTCCGAAAGAGGGTAGCCTGCGCGCCGCCTGGGAAAACAAGCGCCCCAGCGCCGACGAGCTCGCCGAGCGCTTTATCGCGCTGGAAGAGGCCCTGCCGCCCGAGGCGCTGGAAAAGGTCAACCAGCAGCGCCAGAAGAAGGCGCAGCCCCAGCCGCAGTCCTGATCAGGCGTTTTAGCGCGATCTGCCGATAACCCTTGGTTTGGCGACGAATTTTTCTTTGAGACTTTCCGGCCCGATGGGCGGTTTGCCCGGCAGCTTATCAGCTGTTCAATAATTTGACATAATATTTTACGTCTGGTAATCTGGCAACTGCATTTTTTAAGAAGGACTATTCATGACCAAGAAACACCCCAAAGTCGAATTTCACGACAAAGCCGGCCTGACCCCCGCCGAACAGATCCAGCTCACCGTCCAGGCGGCGGCCGAAATGGCCAAGGCGTTCCGCGATTCCGATAAAGTCTCCGCCCAGGTCGGCGGCATCCAGATCACGCTGAAGAAGACGCCCGATAACCAGGCATGACGATTTCCCCAGCCGATCCGAAGGTTAAATTTTTCATCGACGTCAGCAGTGGGAATGTGGCGGAGGTTGCCGCAACCCTCAAGGAAAATCCGGGTGCGGTCGATTGGCGTTACACGCTCAATGGGCTGAACCAGCCTGTTACCATGATCGCGTACGACCCGGCGATCCTGAAACTGCTGCTGGAGCACAAGGCGGATCCTAACGCCGCCGACCGCACCGGCAATACACCGCTGATCGAGTCCGGCGACGGCGTCGACCGCATCAATTTGCTGCTGGATTTCGGCGCGGAGATCGACAAAGCGAACAACAATGGGCTGACGCCTTTGATGCGCGCGGCCTTCAACAGCGCCACGAAAGTGGTCCATACGCTTCTCGAACGCGGGGCCAATCCCGATCTTACCGATAAGGACGGCCAGACCGCCGAGCAAATCGCGCGTGCGCGGTTTTACCCGGACCTCGCCGACACCATCCACGGCTATGCCGAGGCGAAACAACGGCGCGAGCTCAGCGCCGACATCGAGCATTTTCACAGCGGGCTCGATCACGAGGTCAAGACCGCGCGGCGCATCACCCTGCGCGGCAAGCCGCCGGTTTCGTTCACGCGGTTCTCACCGGTATCGCGGGCCTGAATTCACATCAGATCAATATCTGACCCTGCGCGAGCAGCGTCTGGACATCGACGCCGGTGACGCCCTGCAGCTTCGCGATCTCGACCGCCGCGCCCGGGCCTGACCCGTCGGCATCGAACAGGACGAAGGTATTGCCGCCCGCGCTTTGCGTCTGGATGTAGTCCGTGACCGGGTGGCTTGCGTCATAGCTGCTCAGGATATCGCGGAAATCGAGCGTATCGCCGCCCGGCGCCTTGTTGAAATCGGTGATCTTGTCGACGCCGCCAAAGCCCAGCACGAAAGTATCCGAACCCGCCCCGCCCGTCAGCTGGTCGGTGCCGAGGCCGCCCGCGAGCGTGTCATTACCGTCGCCGCCCACGAGCTTGTCGTCGCCGGCGTTGCCGAAGAGAACGTCGTTCCCGGCGCCGCCGTTGATATTATCATTACCGCCGAGGCCGAAGTAAACGTCGTTGCCGCCCGTGCCGGTGTATTTGTCATCGAGATAGCTGCCCGCCGTGACGCCGAGGCCGTGCAGGCTGTTCTGGAAGTCGGCCGACAGGCCGTTCCATTGCGCGGCTGTCGTGTAATCCAGCACCGCACCCATGGCGGAATAATTGTGATCGCCCGCGAGGGTTTGAAGGGATTGTTCGATGAAGGTTTCGGATGTATAGGGCAGCTGCGCTTGGGAAAACAGTCCGAGCGTTTGCGCCACGGCATGATCGTCGACGGTTGTCGTGTCATCGGCGATCGTTGCCATCGCCGATCCGAGGCCGTCGGGATCGAATTGCGAATACACTCCTGGATCAGTATGTTCGATCACGGTATTGACGCCGGCCAGCACGTCCGCCTGCGCGAATGTCTCCATCGCGAGGTCGATGAAGAGGGGAGCCGTGTAAGTACTCAGGTGAGAAAGGAAGTTGGCCGTTGTCGCAATTGTATCAGCGGGGTCGGAAAAAACGTTATTCACGACCTGGTCGAGCGCAAAGCCGAGGTTAAACGGGTCTATCGAGGCAAAAACTTGCGGCGCCGTATTGGCAATCACGGCATTCACTCCATCCAGGACGCCCTCTTCCCCGAAGTTTTGCATGGCGTAGGCGATGCTGTCCGGATCCACGTAGAGGCTCAGGTGGGAGAGGAAATCCGCCGCCGTTGAAACCGCATCCGCTGGGTGCAGGAAGGCGCCACCGGAGATGCCGGAGAGTACCTGGCCAAGGGAATTAGGATCAAATGATGAATAAATATGCGGATCGATGTTATCCACGACGGCTTTGACGCCATCCAGCATATTAAACTGCAGAAAGCCTTCCATCGCAGTTATGATAGAGGAAGCCGGCGTGTAAAGGCTCAGGTGAGAAAGGAAATTGGCGGCGGTCGCGACCGTGCCGGCGGGGTCGGAGATTGCATCGTTGGGAAGTACGGAAATCAGATACCCGAGGTAATTCGGATCCAAGGTTGAATAAATTTGTGGATTGATATTATCGATCACCGCATTCATACCGTCCAGAAACCCATCTTGCTCAAAGTCTTGCATGAGCTGCGTGATGTAGCCCGGGCTTACCTGGAGGCTCAGGTGCGAGAGGAAATTGGCCGTGGTTGCAATCACGCCTTCAGGGTCAGAGGAAGAGAGAGCGGAAACATCTAGAAGTGCCGACCCGAGAAGGAACGGGTCAAGCGATGTATAGACCTGCGGGTTAATGTTGTCGATGACGGCATTCACGCCGTCCAGAACACCGTCTTCCGCAAATATTTGCAAGGTGCCCGAGATGGCCTCCGGGTCCGTGTAGAGCCCCAGATGGGAAAGGAAGTTAACCGTCGTTGCAACCACGTCAGCATCAGCACCGGGATTGACGAAGATAATAGACGCAAGGCTCTGGAGTACCTGTCCAAGAGCGAACGGGTCCAGGTGCGAATATACGGTTGGATCGATGTTGTCGATTACGGCGTTCACGCCAGCGGGAACATATTCTTCCGCAAAGTACTGCATGGCGGTCGTGATGCTGCCGGGATCGGTGTAAAGGCTGAAGTGCGACAGGAAAGCGGAGGTCGCCGCGACTGCATCAGCATTCGTGGGATCAAAATAGGCGTTGGCCGCGATTTCGACGAGCACCTGCCCGAGCAAAGATGGATCCTGCGAGTGGAGATTGTCCAGCACTGCATTTACACCATCCTGTAACCCGGCCTGCTCAAAGACAAGCAGGGCATTGGCAATTCCATAGGGACTTGCATAAGCGCCTACCCGGGAAACAAAATCGGCCGCCGACGCAACCGCATCCGAAGGGTCAGAGAAAGCAAGATATGCGATGTTGAAGAGCGCGTCGCCGAGAACGTATTGGTCCAGAGATGAATAAACCTGTGGATCGGTGTTGTCTACGACAGCGAGCACGCCGCCCTGCACACCGTTCTCCGAAAAGTACTGGATGGCGTTGGTGATGCTGGAAGGATCGACGTAAAGGCTCAGGTGAGAAAGAAAATCGGCCGCCGTCGCCACCGCGCCAGCAGGGTCATAGTAAGATCCGCTGGTGATTCCACCAAGCGCAAACCCGAGGTAAGTGGGGTCCAGGGACGAATAAGTTTGCGGGTCCAGATTATCCACAATGGCACGTACGCCGCCCAGCGAACCGTTCTGTTCAAAGTTTTGCATCGCGTAGACGATGCTGAACGGATCTACGTAGAGGTCTAAGTGGGAAAGAAAATTTGCCGTCGTCGCGACTGCGTCCGTGGGATTGGCGTAGGAACTGAACGAGATGCCAACGAGTACCTGCCCGAGCGCATTCGGGTCCAACAGCGAATAAATCCCCGGGTCGATATTATCCACCACGGCATTTACGCCTTCCAGCGACCCGGTAAATTGCGCAAGAAACGCAAAGTTTTGCATGGTGCTCGTAATGGCGTTGGGATCCGTGTAAAGGCTCAGGTGGGAAAGGAAATCCGCCGTCGTCGCCACTGCATCGCTGGTACCGGAGAACGAGATGCCAACTAGCACCTGCCCGAGGGCGATCGGATCCAGAGCAGCATAAACGCGCGGGTCCATATTATCCACCACAGCGCTCACGCCGTCCGGTCCGCCAAATTGCGCGAGGAAGCCGAAGGTTTGCATGACGTTCGTAATGGCATATGGGTCCGTATAGAGGCTCAGGTGGGACAGGAAATCCGCCGTCGTCGCGATGGCAGCTGCGGGGTCGATGCCGGAGTAGAGGGTGAAGCTGATGCTGTTGAGTGCCTGCCCGAGGGCGATCGGATCCAGCGAAGCGTAAACCTGCGGATCGATATTATCCACCACAGCATTCACGCCGTCCAGCGACCCGTTAAATTGTGCAAGAAACGCAAAGTCCTGCATGGCATTGGCAATACTGCCCGGATCTGTATAAAGTCCGACATCCTGCATAAACGTGCCCGCAGTGCTGGCGGAAAGGGCCGCATCGGTGCCCGAATAATTCGCAACTGCCGTTAGCGCGTAACCGAACACGGCAGGATCGAAGGCCTGTTTCTCCTCGGTCGTCAGCGATGAGACGATGGATGTGATTGAGCCCATGTCGTTGTTGTTCGCGGCATCGGTCAGCGACTGCTCGAGTTCGGCGATTGTCGGCATATTGTCCTCCCCGGGAAAGCGATTCTGCATATTTTGGGTATTCAGAAAGCTTATCAGCAAGAGATTGCCTGAAGGTTAAAACGCTCTGGTTTTCGCCCAGGAATTTTTTTGTTTCGCTGCAGATCGGGCGCTCAAGAAATTTTGGCAGTCATAGCCCGGGCAAATTGCATACGCTAATACCGTGACGAAAAATTCGCACCAACTTCAATGAGAGAATATTAAAATTGGGCGCTCACGAAAATATGCGCACGAACCGCGCCGTAGCGTCTATTGCCTCCGCCATCCATGCCGGTTTCCGGAATGCGTTAACGATCGGGCCGCTTAGATATTCTTCTTGCATCCCCAGCCCCAAAAGGATGCCGGAACAAATTTTCCGGGAACTCTGTTGTCCGTCCATCCGCCATAGCCCTGCCAAGGAGATAACATGGCTGTCTTTACCGGAACTGCAGGCAACAATACTCTTACCGGCACGTCCGGCAATGACACGCTGAATGGCGGCGCGGGCGCCGACACGATGATCGGCAACGGCGGCAGTGATACATTTTTCGTCGACAATGCGCTGGACGTCGTCATTGAAAGCGCGGGCCAAGGACCGGATACGGTATTCTCTTCCGTTAATTTCTCGGCTGCGACGCTGCCGGGCGTCGCGGATATCACCCTTACGGGGTTGGTCAATATCCGCGCTTTCGGCAATTCGGGCGACAATGTCATCACCGGCAATAAGGTTAATGACTTCCTCTCGGGCCATGCCGGTGACGACACGATCATCGGCGGCGGCGGCAGCGATACTTTCGAGGGCGGCAGCGGCCGCGACACGCTCGAAGGCGGCACGGGCAAGGACACCTATCTATTCTCGGACGGCGACGGAAAAGACCGTATCATCGATACGGGCGGTGTCGACGCCATCAAATTCGATGCGACAGTCGCACCCGCAAGCGTATCCTACGCCCAGACGGGCAGCGATCTCGTCATCCATTACGGCACGACGGCAAGTTCCATCACCGTCGCGAATTTCTTTACCGCGGCCGCCGACCGGATCGAAAGCGTGATGTTCAGCAGCGGATCCCCGCAGAACGACGCCTATATCATGTCGCACCTGACCTCGAACCAGACGATCACGGGAACGCCCGGCAGCGACACGCTGACCGATCTTGGTCCCAGCAACACCCTTATCGGCGGCGCGGGCAATGACAAATATGAGATCCACAATCTCGGCGACGTGATTATCGAGAACCCAGGCGAGGGCATCGACACGGTCAAGGCCTCTCTGAACTTCTCGCTCGCGACCGAGCCGAATGTCGAGAACCTGATACTGACGGGCAGCCGCGACCTCAACGGCTTCGGCAACGCGGGCGACAATGTCATCACCGGCAATACCGGCAACAATATTTTAGGCGGCCACGCCGGCGCCGACACGATTACGGGCGGCGGCGGAAACGACACTTTCGAAGGGGGCACGGGCAACGATACTCTCGAAGGCGGCGCCGGAAACGACGTCTTCGCCTTCTCCGCCGGCGACGGTGTGGATATCGTAACGACTGGCGGCGGCAGCGACATGATTTCGTTCGACGCGACGGTGAGCCCCGCGGCGGTCACCTATGCGCGTGTCGGCGACGACCTGCTCATCCACGACGGCACCACGACTGATCAGATCACCGTATCCGGCTTTTTCGCCGACGCAGCAAACCAGGTCGCGGGGGTGAGCTTCAGCGACGGCACCGTGCAGGATGCCGCCTATATTGAAGCGCACCTGACAACCATCCCCAATCTCACGCTCACCGGCGCTTCGGGGAACGATACGCTGGTGGGGGGCTTCGGCAATGACACGCTGACAGGCGGTCCCGGCAACGACCTGCTCACGGGCGGCGGCGGCAACGACACCTTTGTCATTACATTGGGCGGCGGGCACGACGTTATCACCGACTTCGGCGGCAGCGACGTTATCCAGTTTTCCGCCGGCATCGGCGGGGCGGACATCACCTTCACCCAGAGCGGCCTTAACCTGATCATCAGCGACGGCACCACGGCCGACAAAGTCACGGTGGACAACTATTTCAGCGCTGCCAACACGGGAACGATCGCCTTCAGCGACGGGACGGTCGACGACGCTGCCTTCATCAACGCGCATCTTCTGCAAATCAATCAGACGCTCGCCGGCACCGACGGCAACGATACGCTCGCAGGCGGGCTTGGAAACGATTCCCTGTCGGGCGGCGCCGGAGATGACATGCTCACCGGCGGGGGCGGCACCGACACATTCCTGTTCCAGGCGGGAAGCGGGAACGACACGATTACCGACTTCGGCGGAACGGACACCATCACATTCGACGCCAGCGTCGCGCCGGCTGACGTCTCCTATGTCCGCGACGGGCATAATCTTATCGTCTACGACGGCGCCGGCGACAGCATTACGGCCGTCAACTATTTCTCCAGCCCCGGCGGTTCCGTCGTTTTCAATGATGGAACGGTTGAGGATGCGGCATTTATCGCGGCGCACCTGACACAAAGCCTGGCGCTCACCGGCACGCTGCGCAATGATATGCTCGCGGGCGGTCTCGGCAATGATACGCTGACGGGGCTCGCGGGCGGCGATACGCTCGTGGGCAATGGCGGCAACGACCTGTTGATAGGAGGCGCGGGCGCGGACAAAATGAATGGCGGCGCGGGAAGCGATATGCTCGATGGCGGCGCCGGGCACGACACGCTGACTGGTGGCGCCGGGGCGGATACCTTCATCTTCCATCGTATCGATGCTGCCTCGGCCAACAATGCGGACGTCGTTACCGACTTCCAGGCGGGCGCCGGCGGCGACCGGCTCGACGTCCACGATATTCTTGCGGGCTATGCGGGAGGATCGGTCGACGCGTTTGTCCATCTCGCGGCGAGCGGCGCGAACACGATCGTCTCGATCGAGGAAAACGGCGCCGGCGGCCGGGCGCATTTCGTCCAGGTCGCGACGCTCCTGAATGTCAGCGCCGCAAGCCTGATCGACGCCGATCATATGGTCGCCGCGGGCAACCTGATCGTGTGACGCAGGAGACCGCTTTTCCGGATAAGCCTTACTGCCGCTCGTTCAGCCACTTGCCGATGGACGGCGGCACGAGAGCCTGTGCGCTTCCCGACACGTAGATGCCGATGTGGCCGCCCTTGAAGGAGACCTCCTGGTAATCCTTCGTGCCGACATGCGTTCCGAGCGGCTTGGAGGCCGAAGGCGGGACGAGGTGATCGTCGAGCGCGTAGACGTTGAGGACCGGGCAGGTGATGTTCTTGAGATCGACGGTCTCGCCGCCGAGCTCGACTTCGCCCTTGATGAGCTTGTTATCCTGGTAGAAGTCCTTCACGAACTGGCGATAGGCTTCGCCGGCCTGGTCGGGGCTGTCGAAGATCCATTTTTCCATCGTCATGAAGTTGCAGACGGCCTTCTGGTTATCCAGGATATCGACCATGTCGATGTATTTTTGCGCGATCAGGCGATAGGGCTTGAGGTTGAGGAACGTCCAGTTCATCAGGTCGCCCGGAATGTTGCCGAGGCTGTCCACGAGAAGATCGACATCAATGTGACGGATCCAGTGGCCCAGCATGTTGTCGGGCGTCTGGAAGTCGACCGGCGTGACCATGGTGATGAGGTTCTTGACCTTGTCCTGGTGCAGCGCCGTGTAGCAGAGCGAGAAGGCGCCCCCCTGGCAGATGCCGAGCAGGTTGACCTTGTCCACGCCCGCGCGCTCGCGAATGACATCGATGCAGCGGTCGATATAGCCGTTGATGTAATCGTCCATCGTCAGGAAGCGGTCGGAACGGTCCGGATAGCCCCAGTCGATCAGGTAAACGTCGAGGCCCTGTTCCATCAGGCCGCGCACGGTGGAGCGATTTTCCTGCAGGTCGGTCATGTAGGGACGGTTGACCAGCGCGTAGGAGATCAGCAGCGGCGTTTTGTTCGTGGGCGCCTTGCCGGTCGGATTTTTATAGTGATAGAGCGTCAGCTTGTCTTCGGTATAGACCGCTTCGCGTTCCGTTGCGCCGGAGGGCAGTTCGCCCACGTTGCGCAGGTTGCGGATGCCCTCGGCCAGCTTCACGTTGAAGTTGGTGACCTCTTTGAGGATCTGGTCGGGCTTGAGCTGGATGGCAATCATTTATCGCCTCCCTTTTTGGAGTTTTTCTTCCCCTGCGCGGGCGCAGCGGGCTTCGCCTTGGTCTTCACGCCGCGGATTTCGTCGACGGCCTTGCGCAGTTCGATGTTCTCGCGGCGCAGCGCATGGAGGCGCTGGTGCAGGCTGTCAACTTCCTTGCGGGTGGGCAGGTTGAACTGGTCGGCCAGTTGGTCCATCAGCTGGTTGGCCTGGCCCTTGTAGGCCATGAGCGCGTTCACCACTTCGCCGTAAAGCCGGGTGTATTCCTCGGACATCGCGTATTTGGCATAGACGTCTTCGCAGATGTCCACCCATTTAGCATAGATTTCCTTGAGCGACTTCAAGGGCTCCGATCCCGCGGGCGGGTTCGCCACATAGTCCTGGAACTTGTGGACGGCCTCGAGGCCGACCTGCGCCATGGCGCCGTTGTACTTGCGCACTTCGGCGTTGAAGGCGACCCAAAGCTTGTACAGGTGGCTCCATTCATCCTGCTTCTCGCGCGTATAGCCGATGCCCGGCAGCGAGGCGTAGAAGCCGAAGGGGTCGAAAGCCTGGAAAGCGGCCTGCGGGTTCCAGGCCTGGGTGTTCAGCCCCGGCGCGCCCCAGCCCTGCGCGTTCCACATGTTGGCGCCGAAGCCTGGCTGGCTCTGCCAACCGTTCCAGCCTTGCGGGTTCCAGCCTTGTGCGAAGGGGCCGCCCTGGCCGAAGGCATGCGCCCAGGCCGAGCCGCCCTTCATGAAGGCGTCGGTGATGTTCTTATAGGTTTCGTTGAGGTCAATGGGCTGCGTATTGCTCTGCAGCATGCCGAGGAAGAACTGCTGCAGCCCGCGCAGCCATTCCGAGGTCATTTCATTGACGCTCTTGTTCTGGCCCGAGGCGTTGTAGAACTGCTGCATCATGTCGAGGAACTGCTGGCCCGCCTGCGCGAAAAACTGCTGGTAGGCGCCCGCGTGCGGCTGCGAGGGGCCGACGCCGCTCTGCCATTCCTTAAACAGGTTCGCCCACTGGCCCTGCATGTCGGCCGCGCTCTTCACCTGCTGGTCGAGCAGGGTGCGCTGTCCCTGGAACCAGTTATCCCAATATTGCTGCCAGTCGGGGGCGCCTGCGGATTTCGTCGCGGCCATGATGAACCTCTTTCCTTGTAAGCGGGCTGTAAGAATTATTCCCTAAAGGGAACTCTCCGCCGCTGTTCATGCTTTCAGTAACCATTTGAATATACCATATCATGATGCGCCGCAACAAATATTCAAGGCCCGGAATGCGGAAAGCCGCGTGGTTACGGCGGAATCCGCTTGAATGCCTGCAGCAAAAAAGTTATGTTATCTCGTCCCGAAAGACCGGACGGAACGCGATTTTTTTGTCGCAGGCGGCTTTCAGGCTGTTGTATTTTGACTTTTAATTTCTTAGTTTCAGGGAGCCCAACAATGACCGCGTTAGCCATGACCAAAGAGTCGCCTCAAAAAGCCATCCAGGAGCAGACCAGCATTCCGCCCGTATCACAGGCTGTCCCGCGCATCTGCCTCGTCACCGGCGGCACCGGCGGCATCGGCAGCGCGATCTGCGAGCGCCTGGCGAAGCAGGGCCATGTCGTCGCGACCACCTACCGCAACGAAGAAAAAGCCAAGGCCTGGAAGACCGAGATGGCGAAGAAGGGCTTTACCTTCCACATCTACAAATGCGACGTGTCGAATTTCGAGGATACGACGAAGACGGTGAAAGCCATCGTGGCCGACTTAGGCCCTATCACTGTTCTCGTCAACAACGCCGGCATCACCCGCGACGCGACCCTGCGCAAGATGACCTTCGAGCAATGGCGCGACGTCATTGCAAACGATCTCGACAGCGTGTTCAACGTGACGCGCACGGTTCTCGACTTCATGCTCGAGAAGAACTTCGGCCGCATCATCAATATTTCCTCGATTAACGGGCAAAAGGGCCAGTTCGGCCAGTCCAATTACGCGGCCGCCAAGGCCGGCATGCACGGCTTCACCAAGGCGCTGGCGCAGGAAGTGGCCAAGAAGGGCATCACCGTCAACACCATCTCGCCGGGCTATATCGACACCGACATGATCCAGGCGGTGCCGGAAAACATCCGCCAGGGCATCATGGCGCAGATTCCGGTCGGCCGCTTCGGCAAGCCGGAAGACGTCGCGCACGTGGTTTCGTTCCTCATGCAGGACGACAGCGGCTTTATTACCGGCGCGAACATCGCCACCAACGGCGGACATTTCATGGACTGAAGAAGTCCTGAAGGGAAAAGGGGAGTGTTGTGAGAGTTATCAAGAAATACCCGAACCGGCGTCTCTACGACACGGAGAAGAGCTCTTACATCACCCTTTCCCAGGTCCACGACATCATCCGCACCAACCAGGACTTCAAGGTCGTCGACGCCGAGACGGGCGAGGACATCACGCGCTCGATCCTGATCCAGATCATCATCGAGCAGGAAAACTCGGAAAACCCGATCTTCACGACCGACATGCTGACCAAGTTCATCCGCTTCTATGACGACGCGGCGCAGAGCCTGTTCGGCGAATTCCTCGAGAAGAACATGCAGATCTTCACCGAGCAGCAGAAGCGCTTCCAGCAGCAGGTGGTCGAAGGCCTCATCGACAGCCCCGTCACCCGCATGATGCAGGACGCGACCGAGCGCAACCTGCAAATGTGGAAGGACATGCAGCAGCGCTTCTTCGACCTCGCCACCCTGGGCGTCCGCACCGCCGCGGCCACATCGGCCGCCGAAACCGAAGACGAAAAATCCGGCGACGCGAAGTCGAAAAAGAAGCGGAAATAATTCTCTTAATCGCCTCGTTTTCTTGACCGTTTCCGCGCCATCGCAAATGCGGTACCGTCAGAAGAACCGCTATTCTTGCAGCGGCGCCGGGGGGAACCATGGAAAAAATTCGCAGCCTGAGACTGGACGGCATCTTCATGCCGATCGTCGTCGAACACACCGGCATGAATATCGGCGCCGAGGGGCGGGTCGTCGATCAATACCAGTCGCGCGTGGACACGCTGGCTTTCGACGTGGAGATAAGATATCGCGGCACGGAACTGCGGCGGGGAACGGAGGAGGGGATTTTCAACTACATGGGCCTGTACGAGCATCTGTGCTTCCAGCCGGTGCGCACGCTGCATGGCCCTTTGGAAACCGTTCTTGACGAGGTGGCGGACGCGATCGAAGCCCAGGCGGAAGAAGCCCGCCTTGCGCTGCTCAATACGGTCGTGAAGGTTCATCGTCTCGGCCTGCTGGTGGGTGCGCCGGAATTGCAGAAACGGCGCATGTACGACGCTGGACCTAATTCCGGGGACACCATACTTAATTCCTTCTCACGCCGCGTTCTTGTTGCGAGACTTCGGGCGGAGTTTTTGCTTCAGGAGCGGCCAGCCCAGCTTAATTCTGGCTAAATATACGTATGGCGGATATCGTCTTGGAGCGACATCCGCCATACATTATTTGATGGTGCATAAAGCCGGCTTCGCCAGCTTTAGGGGCAGGGCTTACTTCGCCGAAGCCTGTTTCTTGCCGTAATCCTTTTGCAGCTGGTTGATATGGTCGAGGTGCTGCTGGAGGGTGGGCAGAGTGGTCGAGGCGAAGTTTTTCAGCGAAGCGTCATCACCCTTCTTGGCATAGTCCGAGAACAGCTTGACGGCGTCCTTATGGGCGCTGACCTGCAGCTTGATGTACTTCTTGTCGAAATCCGACGCTTGGAGCTTGGATAGTTTGTCGATATCCTTCTGGTGCGAGCTGTCCAGGTCGGTGGGGGCCGCCATCGGCGGCTTGGTCGACTGAAGGGCCTGGTTGAAGGCATCACCCGCTTTGGTATGGTCGTCGATCATCTGCTGGGCGAAGGCCTTCACATTGTCGTCCTGCGACTGCTGGAGGGCGAGCTTGCTGGAATCGATTTCGAACTTGTTGGCGATGCCCGCCTTCTTGACGAAGTCGGCGGTCGAGGTTTTTGCCAGGGCGGGGCTGACGGCCAGGGCCACCACGGCAAACAGAATAAAGGGCAGGGATTTGAGGGTCATTTTGTCTCTCCTTTTGAGTCTTGCCCTCCAAGCGTTACCGGCGGGGAGGGGTTCCCTAAGTATTTGTTTATGTTAAGGAACTAAAAGCGGGTATTGACATTGGAGCCCCGAATAGCTATATGTTGCAGTGCAACAATGATGCAGTGCAGCATTGTGATTCTTTAGTGACTATTAGAGAACCATTACTCAACGCCACCCATAAGGAGAAACCACCATGACGACCGAAGTTTTTGAAACCCTGAACAAACTGACCCAGCAGACCCTGGAAAACTGGAAGAAACTGGGCGAAGCCAACCTGAAAATCGGCGAGCGCCTGCTCTCTGAACAGGTCGAGCTGACGACCTCGCTGGTCGAAGCCACCACCAAATCGGCTGAAGAGACCTCCAAGACGAAAGACGTCAAGGAAATCGCCGCCCTCCAGGCTGAACTCGCCCAGGAAACCGGCAAGCTGCTGCTCGACAGCGCACGCTCGACGGCTGACATCATCGCCGAAGCTGGCAAAGTCTACAACCAGCTGTTCGAAACCACGCTGAAAGCCACCAGCGAATATGCTGGCAAGGCCGCTTCGGCTGGCAAAGGCAAAAAAGCCGCTTAATATTATAAGCTGCTTTAACTAAACAACGGAATGCTGGAAGCAGAAATGGCAAACAACACTGCGAAAAAAGTGGCCTTCGTCACCGGGGGCGTGGGCGGCATCGGTTCCGCGATTTGCAAGGAACTGGCCACCAAAGGACTCAGGGTTGTCGCCGGCTATCATCCAGCTGAAGAACAGACCGCGCAGGCAAGGCTGAAGGCGTGGAAACAAGAAGGCCTCGACGCCGATATCGCGTCGGGCGATGTTTCCTCCTTCGCCTCCTGCGCGGAATCTGCCAAACAGATCACCGCGAAATACGGCCAGGTCGACATCCTGGTCAACTGCGCGGGCATCACCCGCGACAAGACGCTGCGCAAGATGACGGAAGACGACTGGAACTCGGTCCTCAACGTCGACCTGAACAGCCTCTTTAACGTGACCAAGCAGTACATCGACGGCATGGCCGACCGCGGTTATGGCCGCATCGTCAACATCTCTTCCGTCAATGGCAAGAAAGGCCAGTTCGGCCAGACCAATTATTCCGCCGCCAAGGCCGGCGTCCATGGCTTCACCATGGCGCTCGCGCAGGAAGTCGCACGCAAGGGCGTGACCGTCAATTCCGTCTCCCCAGGCTACGTCGAAACGGCGATGACCAAGGCGATCCCCGAGGACGTCTCCAAGCAGATCGTCGCCCAGATCCCGCTCGCCCGCATGGCGCAGCCCGATGAAATCGCCTATGTCGTGGGTTTCCTCTGCGACGACCGCGCTGGCTACATCACCGGCACCAATATCTCGGTCAACGGCGGCCTCTTCATCTCGTTCTGAAGCGCCCGGCAGGGCGGTTTCTGTATAATTCCGCCACGTCATGGCCAATTGCGCCAAAATCGCGGCATGGAAGAAGCATTCCCGACCTGATAAGATGAACGCCTGAAAAAGGAGTTCCCCGCGACATGAAATGCCTGGACTGCGCCCACGAGATGGTCACCTACGACGCGCGCACGTTGTTTCATCACCTTACCTACGACGTCTGCGAGTCCTGCGGCGGCCTGTGGCTGGACCGCGGCGAACTCAACAAGATGACGCACCAGTCGCCGGGCAGCGATGTCGAATTCCTGTCGCGTGAACTGGCCGACGACCAGGAGCAGTCCAAGCGCAAATGCCCGCGCTGTCCGGGCCTCCAGCTCTTCCGGGTCAAATTCCTGGGCTCCGACAAGATCATTTTCGACCGCTGCGAAAACTGCAGCGGCTACTGGCTGACGGGCGGGCAACTCGAGCAGATGAACCGCAAAATCGACGATCAGATGCCCGTCGACGGCCAAGGCTTCTCGGAATTCATCACCGGCACGCATCTGCCGCATTTCGCCCGGCGCACCCGCAAGACCGGCGAAACCGTCACGACGAAGCCGGTGCTTCCTGTCCAGCATGCCAAGCCGCTGGGCAAAACCGGCCACAACTGCCCCGCCTGCGCCGCGCCGCTGGAAGGCTATATGGCCTATGGAATGAAGTTTGAAAGCTGCTCCACCTGCCACGGGCTGTGGCTCCAGAAGGGCGAGGTCAAGGGCCTGCGCGACCGCATCGACGCCGAGATCGACGGCAACCTGCGCTGGCTGAACGACGAGGTCGCGGCCATCGAAAAGACCAGCGCCGTCAAGTCGAACCGGCACTGCCCCGTCTGCCAGGACCAGTTGCTGATGACGACGCGCTTCGGCCAGTCCGACGTGATGGTCGACTGGTGCCCGAAGTGCCATGGCAACTGGCTCGATTACGATGAATTCGAGGAAATCACCCGCTACCAGAAGCGCGAGCTGATCGACATGCCTTCCGACGAGATGAAGCAGCGGGCGGCGGAACAGATCAAGCGGATATGGACCGACAATTCCGAAAGCAAAATCGCCGAGCTTCTCGACGCGAAGGCCGCGATCTCCTCGCTCGGCTGCCTTTATATTTTCACGCATCCCGCATTATTCAAGCTGCTGACGAGCACGGCGGCGGCCACAAGGCAGGCCGGCGGCTGACGGGCTGCAACCGCAGCATTCGCGCTACAGCTGGCGCAGATAATGCTTGATCACGTCATAGGGGATTTCGCAGTCGGCGGGCAGGACCAGCTCGCCCTGCTCGGCCTGCCTGATGGCCGCCTCGGGCAAGCCCTGCTGGCGCGCGATGGCGCAAAGGCGCTCGACCCGCCGCGGCGTGGACGGATGCGTGGCATATAGCGCGCGGCGCAACCCGCGGAACAGCGGCGGCCGCGGCAGGATAACGGTTTTCTGCATCGCCTTTTCCTTGCTGCGCTCCTCGAGGATTTTCATCTTTCGCAATCCCGTCGCCAGCGCCAGCGGCGAGGCCTTCAGGCGGCAGGCGCCTTCGTCCGCGCCGAATTCCTGGCTGTGGGTGCTTGCGTTCGCGCAGATGGCGCGCGCCTGCAGAAGCAGCCAGGCGGTGAGGTAGATCGCCGGGTAAAGGTGATTGAAGTAAGTGACGCCGGCAGCGAAGCTCAGCGATATCAGCCTCTGGTGGGCCGCCTTGACCCTGTCATTCAGGATCAGGTCATAGGCGCTCATGTCAGGTTTCTGGCGCACGCCAATTTGCCGGCCATCGGGATGAACCATCCTGAAAAGTAACGATGCCGCGCACATGGCGAGGATCCCCGCCAGTATTCCCCGCCAGCCCGACGCGAGAGCCCCTTGCGTCGCGATGGCGAAGCAGGCGAAGGAGGTTATCGTCCCGATGTAGGCGCGGCAGGCGCCGACGACGGTGTGCCGCAGCAAATGATGCGCGAGCTCGTGCCCCAGGATGCCCTTTTCCTCGTCGTCTTCGAGCAGCTGCAGCAGGGGTTCCGACACCATAATGACATCGTCGGCGCCGTAGGCCGCGGCGGCATTGAGCACATAGCGCGGCGTGAACTTTTTCTTCTTGTCGTTCATGTCCTTGACGGCGTCTTCGGCCGCATTGAAATCGACAAGCGTGATGCCGTTTGGCGGCAAGCCCGCCGCCGCGCAGAGTTCCGACACGATGCGTCCCAGGTTCGGCGAAAAACGGTGCGAGGCCGGATGCCGCTTCAAGGTCGTGCGAATGACGCGCGTCGACCTTGCGATCGAAGCCGCGCAAAAGAACAGCCCCAGGGCGATCGCGGCCGCGCCATACCACCGTCCGGACAGGAACAGCGCGCAAACCATGATCACCATCGTGAGGAAGGTATATGAGAACGACTTTATGATGTAGCCGGGCGGCGAAAGATGCGCTTGCATGGTTTATTTCAGCATCCTTTTATCATGGAATATCCGGAGAGGAACCGGGCTTCCATGCAGCGGCTTGCTTTGCGATCGCCGCGCGCTCCGCGGGCGCCAGCTGCGCGCCCGTTTCGCGGCGCATGACGTCGAACATGTCCATCGGCGCTTTCGTCAGCACTGAAAACCAGAAGAAGGCCTTTGCAAAGTCCTGCTTCGCCGCCGTGCCATCCCGGTAGGCGATGGCGAGCGCTGCCTGGGCGCCCGCATGACCCTGTTCGGCCGCGGTGGTAAACCATTTCATTGCCGCCGCATTGTCGTTGCGTGCGCCCGGCCGGGCGTAGAGAAGCCCCAATTTGTATTGCGCCTCGACATCGCCGCCCGTCGCCGCCGGCAGATACCAGTCGATCGCCTGTTCGGGACTGCGCGGGTTGATCAGCAGCCCGCCGGCCGTGACGGGCTTGCCCGAGGCAAGGCTTCCCGACACAGAAAAATGCGCGGCCCAGGGCAGCATGAGCGAGAGCGTCGCTTGTGAAGGGACGGGCAGGTTTTTGCACTTCTGGTGGCCGCTGTCGTCGCTTATGGGGAAAACGCAGTCGTCGCCATCTGTCGTATAGAGGAAGTGGCTGTAACGGGCCTGCCCACTATCCAGCGTCACCAGCTGCGCCACGAGGCCCTTTTTATCCGCCGGGACGACTTCCGTCATCCGCATTGTTTCGCCGCAGCCGTTGGTGAACGAGACGGCGCCGCCCTTGCGGCCCTTCACGCCGCTGACGAAAGGCGCATAGAGATAAGTGGAGGAAAGTTTCACGCAGGCGGGCGATGACGCGCCGCCCACGATTTCAGAAGGCGGGCCATGCTCGGCCCGGCCAACGCCGGAGGCCAGGCACATGGCCAAAAGACAGCACAGAAGGGAAAGCATCCATTCCGTCATACGTATTGCTCAAGCTCGTTCGCGTCCTCGATCCGCAAGGGCAGCGACTTGAAAGAGCCCCGGTGCAGGTGAAGCGTATATTTATCGCCCTGCTGCTCGTCGACCAGGATCTTGCGATGGATGACGAAGGAGGAATAGGAGCGTGCGTCCGTGCCCTGGAACAGCACCTCCAGCGAACGTTTCGAGGACAGGATGGTTTTCCCGGCCGAGAAAGAGTGGCTGAATGGCTGGCCCGGCTCGAACAGGTAATCCTTGCTCAGGGAATTCCCGAGATGCGCCCGCGCTGGCACCGCAAGGCTCCAGGGCATCCGCCGCTCCATCACGAGGATATGCGCCGGGGTGAAGTCGTGGACAGGCAGGTAGCTGCGGAATTCCTCGATCTGGCCGTTCACGAGCCGGGTCTCTTCGATCATCAGGACGACGCTCGCGCTGACATCGACAAGGTCGGCGGTATAGAAATTCGCCATGCGCACAAGAATATAGGGTGTCTCCGCATTCCAGACCGTGCTGAGAACGCCGTTCGCCGAGGTGACCAGTTGCACGCGGGGACGGATGAACCGTGCCGTGACGATGGCGCTGAAAAAGACGTTCAGGATCACCAGCGTCAGCGACAGGAATGTAATAATAAGGACGACGATCACCTGGCGCGCGGCCGTGTTCAGGGACAGCGGCATATTATCGGGCAGGTTGATGCCGAAGGCGGTGGTCAGTGTCTGGAGCAGGTCGAGCCTGGCGTCCGGCATCGCGAGGACGAGCAGCCCCCAGCTTGCCAGGAACGTCACGATAATGCCCACCGTATAAAGAAGTATGAGCTTGATGAAATCGCGGTGACGGGAGAGGGAGCCCGGCTTTATCTGCGCCCTCCGCCATTCATTCCGAAGCTTCAACGTCCCCATTTTTGACGGCATGGCGCGCATTTCCCCCCGCGGCTGAGCCCTTGTTCAAAACGGTAACATTTTTTCGAATCAACGCACAAAAATTCTATTTTCCAGATTGATTATGAAATCTGCTTAACCGCCCTAAAAATAACCGTAAGTAATTCAGCCTGTTAGAAGAAATTAAAACATTTCAGTGGAAATTAATCTTTATTTAAGTATTATAGAAAATAATTGTGCTATGTCAGGTCTCAAGGGCAAGCGCAAACGAGTGTGTTTGTGAACGGCGGTATTCTCTATGCAATTTAGCCTCAAGCGAGCTGCGAAAAACGTATTCGGCATCGGCGGCGAAGAAATGGATCGCATTGCCGAACTGCCCATGACCAAGCTGCGCCTTGAGCTGAAAGAAGCCTGGCAGGAAAAGAAATTCACGGCCGAACAATATGATGCCTTCGTCGAGAAGCTCGCGAAGGTCGACGACCTGAAAGACCAGGCCGCCATCGCTAAGGCCGCGACCGAAAAGGCCGAAGTCGAAAACGAGCTGGATATCGAGCTGAACACGCCGGCCAAGCAGCTGCTGTGGGCTGCCACCCTGACGCGCCTGATGGATGCCGCCGAAGAGGGGCCCGTCGCCCAGACCCGCCTGTGGAAACAGCTGCAGGACACGATGGGCGTCTATAACGAGGCCATCCGCATTTCCAAAATGCTCGCACTGTCGATGCAGAACGACGATGTCACCTATTCCTGGGGCCAGCCCGGCAGCTGGTTCTATCAGGACCCCCTGAAGAACCACCTCAACTTCGACCTTTATTTTATGCTGTTGGCCGGCTTCGAATTCGTACGCCCGGTCGAGGGCCACGAAATCGGCCACAGCCAGCTCTCCACCGGCTATCCGCCGCGCATGCAGGAACTGTACGAAAAGGTCAAGCAATTCATCGACCCGCGCACCGTCGAGCAGGACGGCGCCGAACTGCCTCAGCTATCCGAAAAGGAACAGATCGAACTGGCCGGCGAAGTGGCCGAATGGCAATACTGGCACCGCGCCTGGAACTCGATGGAAGATCTGACCGTCGACCAGTTCGCGTTCGACCTCGAGCGCCTTCTCCCGGAACAGGACTTTGGCGATTCCATGAACCATGCGGCCATGGTCCTGCGCGGCTACGGCGAAATCCTGCGCGGCGACGACCTCAACAAGCCCATTCAGGTGACCACGAACCTGCCGAGCAAGGAAGACCTGAAGGACGCGGACATTCCCGACCAGGTGCGCAAGCAGATCGAAGCCGCCATCGACGAAGAGAACAAGAAGGTCGAGGAGAAGAAAAAAGAGCTCGAGGAAAAGCGCAAGCGCATGACCTCGCCGCTGACCCCCGGCGACATCAAGGACATCAAGGCCGGCAAGATATCGCTGGAAGTCGCGCAGAAGATGTATGAAGAGATCACGCGCGGGGCTCTGCTCTCCGGCTACGTCAAGAACGGCCTGTTCAGCGACAAGGACGCGAACTATGAACGTTTCCGGGTTTTCGCCGATGACATCCGCAACACCGTCGATATGTCGAAAGTTGCGGACGCGAACGGCCGCGACGCCTTCAAGTACCTGACCGACCTGTGCTCGGAAGGCCCCGACAGCATCCGCCTCCTGCAGCCCAAGCCGCGCGACCGCATGCTCGAGCGCGACGGCAAGACGGTCAAGGAAAGCTACCAGGAAGTCGTCGCCGAGACGACAAAAGCCCGCGGCGAGGTGATGCAGAAGATCTGGGATCTCTACATCAAGCCTTATGCCGATGTCATGATCGAGGAATTCAAGCAGCAGACGAAGAAGAACCTCGACCAGCAAAAGCAGCAGCAGAACCAGCAGGGTAACCAGAACGGCAATCAACAGGGTAACCAGAAAGGCGACCAGCAGGGCAAGCAGAAAGGCAATCAAGAGGGCAACCAGCAAGGCGACAGCCAGGGCGGGGGCGGCAGCCCGTCTTCCGATGGCCAGTCGCAGTCCGGCGGCCAGCAGAGCAGCAGCGGCGGCGGTGGCCAGCAGCAGAAAGACCAGAACCAGAAAGATCAATCGGGCGGCGGCGGCAGCGACGAGAAGCGCGACATCGACAAGAACCTGCGCGACCAGATCAAGAACATGGCGCAGAACCCGCAGGAAAAGGAAGCGAAAGAGCAGGCCAAGAACGAAAAGGGCCAGGGTCAGGACGGGCAGGGCAAGGACGGCGACAAGCAGGACGCCAATCAGCAGAATGGCGGCGGCGGAGAGAACGGCGACAAGCCCGAGCAGAAAGACGGCCAGGGCCAGAATGGCGACGGCAAACCCGAGCAGAAAAAAGGCAAGGACAAGGACGGCCGCGGCGGACCCGGCTGGGGCCAGGACCAGAACCAGCAGCCCCAGTCCATCAAGGTCGGCGACATGAAGGACAAGAAGGTCCAGAAGGAAGAACTGTCCGACGAAGAAAAGCAGGCGATGAAGGAAGCGGCCAAGAATATGCCCAAGGTCGATCCCAACGCCATGAGCCAGCAGGCCGGCAACCAGCGCGGGGTCGATCTGGCCGCGCTCGCCAAGGGCGATTACCGCGACTTCAACCGCCGCTGCCTCGAGTTGGCGCCCATCATCAACCAGGTGGCCGAGGCCTATAAGCGCATCCGCGAGGAACAGCGCCGCATGGTGCTGAAGAAGTCGAAAAACCTGGACTACACGCCGCCTGACGGCGACATCCAGGACCGCATGGACCGCGACAAGATGCTCGAGGCGAAGTTCAAGCGCGCCACCGGGCAGAAGATGACGCTGGACGACAATCGCAAATTCCACGACGACGACATCGCGACCGCCGAGGCCACCATCGAGATGTTCTCAATGATCGACGGTTCGGGCTCCATGCCGGGCCTGAACCTCGGCAATGGCGTGACCGCGATGGAAGCCGCCATGCAGAGCGCCGTCATTAACTACATGGCCGCGCGCAAGGCCGGCATCCCCGCCTTCATCGTCATGTGGGGCGACAGCGAGCCCATCGTCATCGCGACGCCCGATACGCCGCTGAAGGAAGTGGGCGAAAAAGTCGAGGCGCTCCGCAACGGCACAGGCTCCGGCACCTCGCTGGCGCCGGGCCTGCTCAGAGGCGTCCAGGCCATCGCTGAATACCGCGCCAAGCCGGGCACCATTTCGGGCTCGACGCACATTCTCGTCTACTCCGACGGCGACATCGGCGATCCGGCCCGCACCATCAAGATGCTCGAGACGATCGGCCGCAACAGCAAGAACCTTTCGGTCGACGTCGCCATCCTGCGCCCGGGCGGCCAGGATTACACGACGCAGATGGAAACCGCCTTCAGACAGGGCATCGAGCAGGGTGGCGGCAAGATGCTCGGCATCATCAAGGGCAACGACCCGAACGTCATTCCGCTCGAGCTGTCGCGTCTCATGCTCCGGCGTGTGCGCAACTTCGTGGTCAAGTCGGTGGCGGACATCGAAAAGCGCCGCGCGCTCAAGCGCCTGCACAAGAAGATGAAAGAAGCCAATGGTGGCAACGATTACTAAGTTTCAAAAAAACGTTTAACGGTTGGGATAATAGAGGAGAGAGAAAAATGGGTGTAGAGAACAAGAAAATCTCGGAAATGACGTCCGACGAGATCCAGGCGCTCCGGAAGCCTGTCGGTCTGCCGGGTCTGCCGTATCCGATGGCGATGCTCAAGAAGGGCGACAAGGGTACGATGGACCGCGACGTCGGCGTCGTCGAATCCGCGAACAACCCGCTTATCGTCTACACCGAACAGGACATGAAGCGCGTCAACGGCATGCTGTTCCGCCAGATGCCGATCCCGGGCATGATGCTCATGCTGCGCGACCTCCTCTCCAAGATCGCGCCCGACAGCAAGAACCGTATCATGACCGTCTTCGGCGACGCGGCTTTCGGTAAATCGCACCTCTTCAAGCTCGTCGGCAACATGGTCCACCCGGACGGTCCGATCGCGGTCGACTGCGGCGGCATGAACATGCGCGAGATCTTCTTCCGCACCGTCATCGACTACGGCAAGGGCGTGAAGGACCAGTTCGAAACGCGCGCGCAGAGCGGCCTGATCTCCAAGCCGTCGCTTGAGAACCTCGAAGCCGAATTCCCCGGCTCGGTCGTCCAGAAGGACGGCAAGACCTTCATCGACTGGGATGCAGTCGGCAAGCCGAAGCAAAAAGATGACGGCACCGGCAAGATGGTCAACGACGAAGATCGCGGCGACGCCGCCAAGCGCGCGGCCGCGCTGCTCGAAGCCATCTACAAGAAGGAAGGCATCGACGTACAGACCAACTCGTTCGGCATCAAGACGGTCCCCGGCGAATGGTTTGAATCGCTGCGCACCGGCCGCCCCTTGTTCCTCGACGAATTCAACAAGTCGAAGAAGGGCTCGCTGGACAAGTTCCAGACCGCGCTGCAGTTCGCGAACGGCGAAATCGACACCTGCCGTATCGAAAACGAAATGGCGACGGAGGGCGACCCCACCAGTCCGAAATACCTCGAAATCAACCGCAGCGACGTGCGCATGGGCTGGTTCATCGGCGTGGCGGGTAACGACGCGTCCGACGGCGACACGACCCAGGAACTTTCGACCTCTATGCTGACCCGCCTGAACCCGATGCGCATCGGCGATCCCTCGCTCGCCGACTGGTCGCACCGTATCTCGCAAGTCTGGACCGGCCTGCCGCTCACCACGATCTACAACCTGTTCGAAAAGCAGGCGAAGGCGGATCCGCCGAAGTTCTCGCAATTCCTCGTCGACCTGCGCGAACTGGGCCTTTCCGCCCAGGAGATCAAGGCGATCCCGCCGCATGAGACTTACTTCCTGCGCAACTACCAGGAAACCTACAAGGCGATCAATCAGGTGGCGCGTTACTACAACGACCGCCTGCAGATGTCGAATCCTGAATCCGCGCTCATGGGCAAGAAGGAAAACCAGAACCTGTCCGACGAGATTTCCGCTTTCGGCGACAACATCTTCGTCTCGTTCCGCAAACCCATCAGCGACTTCAACCAGGCGATCCAGGCCACCCCCGACGTGCGCCCGTCTTCCGAGGCGAACCTCTCGCTCAACCTGGGCGAGATCTTCAAATCGGTCGACCTTAGCGCCATTGGCCGCGTCGTGCCGCCCTGGCACAGCTTCGGCAAGAACATGGTGCGCGTGATCCAGGAAGGCATCGCGAACGACACGTTGCGCATGCCGCTGACCAACGCGGCGCTCATCACGCTGTGCGAAACGAACGGCATCTTCGCGCCCAACCTCAAGGAAGCGAAGCCGGGCAAGGACGTCACTAACCTGGCCGAACTGCTGAAATACGACGCCCTCAAGGATCTGGGCGGCACCGAAGAGCTCATGGAGATCCGCAGCGTCCTGATGGCCTGCCTCAAGAACCAGAACCCGAAGATGAGCGCGAGCGACGACAACGTCATTCCGCTGGAATCGCTCGGCAAGGCGGTCAAGCAGATCAAGGATGAAGGCAAGATCGAGGCGAACGAGTTCGTCATCGGCAATTCGGACCTCGACACCGTCACCGGCAGCCCGCTGACGATCGCCAAGGCGCTTCCCAACTACGTGCTGGACGATCCTTTGAAGTCCAAGGACTTCGCGCTGGTCGACTTCCGCACCGCTCTGGCTGGCCTCGCCGTGCCGGAATACGGGAAGGAAAACCGCACCCACATCTGGCCGGTCGACCTCGACAACTACCTGCCTGACGAGATCAAGGAAGAAGCCAAGGCCGACGCAAGCCAGGAAGAGGCGATGAAGACGGTCAAGGGCCAGTCCAAGATCGGCTTCGACCTCGTCGTCCTGGGCGCGAAGGACGAAAAAGGCGAACTCGTCTATCTCTACGTCATCGAAGACAAGATGCGCGAGCAGATGATGGTCGTGGGCCCGGCGCCGATTTCCGCCGCGCTCAAGAGCGAGCTCAAGAAGAACGGCGTCGACTACGTCGTGAAGACCGACGAGAGCTCGCAGGTCGAGATCAACGAGTTCCTGGCCGCCGGCGCGAAGCACCGCGGTAATCTCGGCAAGCTGCTCCAGAACCACACGCAGGGCGTCATCGAGGGCCTCATCAAGGCATTCTCGGCGCTGTGCGAGCTGACCGACACCGAGGCCGGCGCGACCCCGGACCAGATGACGGTCAACAAGGGCGCCACGCTGGGCCTCGTCATGTACAGGAGCAGGTCGAAGCCCGCGGTCTTCACGAGCATCGTGACGCCCAAGGCGGCCAACACACGCTAACTGTTCGAAGGGGAGTAACAGGACATGCAAGTCAACGCCGAACAAGCGCGCGAACTGCTGGAATCCATCGCGGTCAGCACCGCGGCCGATAAGGCCCAGCACGGTCTGCAGCACGCCAGCCGTCTCGCGCGCCTCAAGGTGAGCAGCTGGCAGGCGGATATCATCCGTAATGCGCCGGACATCCGCGCGGCGACTAACCCGCCGGAGCTGCGCGCGCTGATGGCGGACCCGTCCGCCGCGGTGATTTTCCTGCCGGAATCCGCGATGATTACCGCTGAAATCATTGAAAGAATTTGCTCTGAAAGCGCGCAGAGCAAGATGATCATCTGGGAAAACAACGACTGATCATCCGAAATTTTGCCGCACTGCGTCATTTTGTGTCTTCACAGGGACACGAAATCGTGGCATACTGGTGCTATCTTTAACTTCAAAACGATTGAAAGGAGGAAATGAAGATGGTTACTACTGCAATTTCAAATATGCTTCATTTCCGGGCCTTCGGCTGACGACGTAACGTCTCATCATGCTGGCCTGGAGAGATAACGATCCAGGTCGCAGCCTAAAAGCAAGTTAAAGCTTCCACCTACTTACACTGCACCTGCCACCAGCGCTAACTCGCCCTCAAAGCGGGATCTGGATCAAAACGGTCTTTTAACCAAGGGAATGCGCGCGTTTCAACAAAACGCGCGTGAAAAAGGTCATGACGGATACAGAAAATGAAAAGAAAGAGCGCCAGGTCTCCTGGAAAGAAGTCTGGCGTTTCTCATGGCACTACTGGCGTCCTAACAGATGGACGGGCGCCGCGGCTGCCGTGCTCATGCTTACTGCCGTCTCGATGGATGCGATTTTCCCCGTATATACGGGCAAAATAGTCGAGGTGCTGTCGAAGTATGAGCCCGGAAACACGCAAGGCCTGCGCGAGGCGTGGGCGGCTTTTGCCGCTTTCGTGCTGATCGCGCTGGCCAACCAGGTCCTGCGTATCGGCTCGATGTTCTTCTGGAACCTCTTTGCCGTGCGTAACCTGCATGCGATCGTTACCGACGGTCTGCACAAGGTCCAGCGTTTCAGTTCCGACTGGCACGCGAACACCTTCGCGGGCGGCACGGTGCGCAAGATCACCCGCGGCATGTGGGCAATGGATACCTTTGAAGATACGCTCCTCATGGGACTGTTGCCTGCGGCCACGATCATGATCGGCGTGCTGGTCATGCTGGCCATCAAGCTTCCCGCCGTGGGACTTGTCGTGGGCGGCATGATCGCAGTCTACTGCGCCTTCTCGATCTACGTGTCGGTGAAGATCCTGGCGCCGCGGTTCATCGAATCGGCGGACGCGGACACCAAGGTCGGCGCCACGCTGGCGGACATCATCACGGGCAACCCGACGGTGAAGTCCTTCGGCGCGGAGAAGCGCGAAGACGCGATCTTCCTGGGCGTGGTCGACAACTGGAAGCGCAAGTCGTTCCGCGCCTGGCAGACGGGCGTGACGGCGGACGCGGGCCGGTCGTTGTTCCGGGTCCTGATGATGGCGGCGATGATCGGCACCACGATTGTCCTGTGGAAAGCGGCGAAAGCCACTCCCGGCGACATCGCGGTCGTGATCGCGACGTTCATGATCCTGGGCGGCTACCTGCGCGATATCGGGATGCACATCTCGCATCTCCAGCGCTCGGTGTCGGACATGGAAGACGTCATCGTGTTCTGGCTGCGCAAGGACGATGTGGCGGACGCGGAGGGCGCAATCCCCCTGGCCGTCAAACCGGCTCGCCGCAGGGACATGATCGCCTTCGACAAGGTCGGCTTCAAATACCCGAGCACAGGCAAGTATATCTATGAAGATATGAGCCTGGATATCGCTTCGGGCGAGAAGCTGGCGCTCGTCGGCCCCTCGGGGTCGGGCAAGTCCACCTTCGTCAAGCTGATCCAGCGTCTGTACAACGTGACGGACGGCCAGATCCGCATCGACGGGCAGGACATCGCCAAGGTCACGATGGAGTCCTTGCGCAAGCAGGTCGCCCTCGTGCCGCAGGACCCGATCCTGTTCCACCGCTCGCTCGCGGACAACATCCGCTACGGATGCCCCGAGGCGACGATGGAGCAAGTCGTGGCGGCCGCGAAGAAGGCCTACGCCCATGACTTCATTGAAACGCTGCCCAAAGGCTATGATACGCTGGTGGGCGAGCGCGGGGTGAAGCTCTCGGGCGGCGAGAGGCAGCGTGTGGCAATCGCCCGCGCGATTCTCGCGGACGCGCCGGTCCTGATCCTCGACGAGGCGACTTCGAGCCTGGATTCCATCTCGGAGCACTATATCCAGATGGCGCTCCAGGAACTGATGAAGGGGCGCACCACGATCACGATCGCCCACAGGCTTTCGACCATCCAGAAGGCCGACCGCATCCTCGTGTTCGACAAGGGCGCCATCATCGAGCAGGGCGACCACGCCAGCCTCATGGCGCGCCCCGGCTCCCGGTACAAGGCGCTCTACGATATGCAGGCGCTGGAACTCGTGCCGGACCTCGAGCTCGAGGAAGAGAAGAGGGAAGAAAAACCCCGCATCGCGGCGGTTGAGTAATTCCCGGCCTGAACTAAAAATGCGAGAGCCCGCCGGTTTTAACGACCGGCGGGCTTTTCGTTCCGTTGTCTCCTTTGATTTCATTGATTAATCCCCAAAAAAGCTGATTTTAAACGCATGTTATGGTAAGATAGCCTTATTCGACATTCGGGGGATCATGCGACACGTCACCATCATCATCGAACACCAGCCGGAAAATGTTTATCTCGCCACCAGCGACGACCTGCCGGGCTTCAACGTCGAGAGCGAGGACAAGGACAAGATTTTCGATCTGTCGCGCGACCTGGCGCTGCAGTTCCTGCGCCTTGACGGAGAACTGGGGAAGGACGAGGAAGTGACCTTCGACTTCGAGGTGCGTCAATGAGCCACGGCGTTCCCCGCACCTCGAGAGAAGTCGTCCGCGAAGCGCGCAGGCTGGGCTACCAGTATGATTACGCGACCGGCGGACATGTTTTCTACACCAAGATCAATCCGGACACGTCGATCGGCCAGTCGGCCAAGCTCTGCATTCCGACCGACATCAAGAGCGAAAAGACCCTGCGCAATATCCTTAAAGGGATGGCCTATTTTGCGGCGAACGATCTCAACCATGCCGGCGCGCCGCTGCGCGAAGATCCGGCGATCGCGGAAGAGCGGCTCACCTATAAAGCCAACGCCGAATTCGCGCGCGACCAGCGCGCCTGGAAGCAGGAGATGAAGCGCCACCTGCGCGGCATCGCGGATTATCCCGGCGAGGAGCCGGTCCGGCCGAACGGGCCGAAGCCGGGTTGATTTGTCTCTCATTAAATCTGCTCAAGTCTTTTCCGACAATCAAAAATAGAAATTGTCATCCCCGCGAAGGCGGGGATGCAGTACCGTGGTAATAAAAACGGCTTCCTGGATAATTTGCGCCGCGGGCTGTTTTATAAACAACGGTACTGGATCCCCGCCTTCGCGGGGATGACGACCTCTTTGTTGTTGGATGCAGCTACGTGGCCTCAGGCACCGCAAAGAAAATCCATTCTTCGCCGATGGTGGATTTTTCCACCGGCATGACGACGACGCCATCGACGGGAGAGGCGAGGATTTCGCCGCTGTCGTATTGCAAAACCGGGTCGCCCTTCGCCACGGGGTCGAGGTGCTGCCAGGGTTTCAGCAGCCTGCCTTCCCCGCGCTTCACATGCACGGAATGGAGGCGGCAGACGTCAGGCTTGGGCGCAGGTTCGGCATCGAAGCTCCCCGCCAATCCGAAATGCGCGAGCGCGCGGCGGATGCACTGGTAGCCGACGAGCGCCGCCGCCGGGTCGTCATGCTGCCCGCATTCGACGAGGATGGCGAGCTTGCCCTTCTCGAAGGCATAGGTGCAGGTGTCGCCCTGCCACAATTCCGCTTTGTCGTGATAGAGGGCGTTCCAGCCCTTGACCCAGTGGGGGATACGCATAGCCGCGGCATAAGCGCGCTCGTCCGGCGTGTCGTATTCGACGAACAGGAACGGCTTCACGCCGCCCGTGTAGGAATGCAGGTCGAGCATCAGGTCGCAGCCGTCGATGATGGCGGTGAGTTCGTTTGCGAGCCCGTGTTCGTAGAGCGATGGCTTGTCGTGCTTCTTCACCACGCGGTTCAGGTTGACCTCGTGGTACCGCTTGTTCCTCCGATAGGCTTCCGGGTTGCAGATGGGGGCGACGACGAGCTTGCCCTTGTCGAGCGAAAAAATTCCACTGCGCAACTCCATCGCCGCGCGGCCGATGGCCTGCGTCCCGCATTTTTCATTGCCATGGACGGAGCCCAGCACCAGAAGCGTGGGTCCCGGCTTGCCGCTATCGAATGTGATGGTGTCGAGCATGATTTCTTACCTTTTTCAGGCAGTATGTTAGCAGATGTTGAGGGCAGGACAATCCCTCTCCCCAGCCCTCTCCCGCCATTCGGTGGAAGAGGGGCAGGATGCACATATTTGCGAACACAATTATCAACACGAAATGCGCTGCTCCCTCTCCCAGCGCATGCTGGGAGAGGGCGGGGGAGAGGGATTGTCCTGAACGACGAATTGCCGCGAACTACAACCCCAAACCGCCCTTCTTCTGCTTCTTCGGCGCGAACAGGAAGGTCTGCTTCAGGGTCTTCTCCATATCGTTGTCGTTCTGCGCGAAGACGGCAAGGGCATTCTCCGCGGGCGTCTGGCCGCTTTTGACCTGGGTTTCAAGAACGTCCAGCATCGCGACCGACTGCGGCTCGACCTTCTGAAGGCCCTGTTTCGCGATCGCGATCAGGTCGAGCGCGATCTGCTGCGCCGTCCTGCCGTGGATTTCGGCGGCGAGGCCGTCCTTGGCGACCGCGTCCCGGAAGGCCTTTCTTTCATCGGCGCTCCAATCCGCCACATAGTCCTGCGCGGCCTGATAGGCCTCCTTGTCGTAGAACAGCCCGACCCAGAAAGCGCCCAGCGACAGCCAGTGCGCAGGCGAGGGGCCAAGGTCCGCCGCCCGAAACTCGAGCAGCTGGTTCGGCTTGAACAGCATTTCGGGCTTGATGCCGGTGGTATGGTCGAGCAGGTCGGCCTTGCTCAAGTACTGCTCGGCTGCCGGCAGGTGCGCGAGCTCGGGCAGCGGCTTGCCGATCATATCAATGAAAGGATGGGGCGCGACCGCGATATACTGGTCGTTCCTGACCACGAAGCTCATCGGCACATGCAGCACGTGATCGGCCCATTCATGGATGGTGAAATCCTTGTCGAACAGCTTGTCGGGCACGGAGTAATAAGGCGAGTCGAGCGCCAGCAGGTTCTGCCGCCGCCACGATTTGAACCCGCTGTCTTCGCCCAGCGAGAAGGGCGAGTTCGCGAACATCGCCGCCGCGACCGGCTGCAGCAGCAGACCCAGCTTGAACGCGCCGAACGAGTCATCCATCGTCTTGCCGTCGAGCGTCATCTGCACGCTCGAGCTCTGACCCCAAGCGGCGAAGCCCCGCTCGGCCTCGAACACGGGCTTGAGCGCCGCGAACCGCGTCCGCTCCGAGATATAGGGGCAGTCCTCGACCGGCACATGCGGGAGGAAGCCGTAGGGCACCACGTCCACTTTGAGTTTTTTGCTGATGTGCTTGAGGTCGGCGCAATAGCCCGCGACGTCCGCCGCCAGCTGCTTCAGCGACGTCCGGGGCGCGCTGGCGAATTCGATCTGGCCGCCGGGCTCGAGCGTCACGTTGCCGGCCTCGCCCTTGAGCGCGGTGACGACGCCGTTTTCCACTTCCGCCGGCGCCCAGGCGCCTTGTTTCACGAGGCCGTTGAAGATGGCGGTGATGCTTTTCTTGCCGCTAAAGGGAATGGGCTTCAGGTTCTTCTTCTTCACGAAGGGCATCTCGACCTCGATGCCCATTTTTTTCTCAGATGGTTTTTCGCCGCTGCCCATGAGCAGCTTGACGGTTTCCCCGACGAGGTTGTCTTTTTTGAGGATCTCGTGCGATCCGTTTTGCTTGACTGACATAATGTTAACTCCAATGTGATAAACGCGTTATCGCCCCGTTTAAGGGGCGGTTTGTTGTCTTTGATGTTTTTGGCGATACGTCCGCGGGGGGCGGGACGAAAAGGACCGGTTCCAGGCGGCTTTCAGAGCCGCAGGGGTCGTCGGGCGCGCAAGGAGGAGAAGATGGCGATGTCGGTGAGCTTTTTCATCATGACGCCGCCGGGCCTTTGGGCATCCGCTTTTTCCGCGGCGCCTGGAAGGAAATGTCATTGCTGGCGGAGTCGAAGCTCACGCCGATGTAACCTTTGTTGAGAAGCGCCTTCTGCGCCCGCAGCTGCGTCATGTGCACCATGGCGCCTTTTTTCGCGGCCCTGTTGAAATCGGCCTTCGCCCGCTGCTTGATGAGGGGACCCACCGACGCATGCATGTTATAGACGTTCGAGCAGTCTTCCCGGTCGAAGCCGATGCTGTGGATATGCAGCCCTTCCTTCATGAAGACCGACCAGCTGTGGTGGTTCTGCACGGTCACTTCCGCCAGCGCATGGGTGCGCTTCTGCGCTTTCGCGATCGCCAGCCACTCGTCGACCATATAGGTCATCAGGTTGTTGCCCCGGAAGGCGGGATCGACGATCACGCCCTGCATAACCGTCACTTTCTCGGGCCGCACGTCCAGCTTGAGGTCGGTCATGCCGTTGTCCGCCCGCAAGTGGGACGGGTTGACGATGACGCTCTGCGCGATCAGCTGCCCGTCGTGCACGATGCCGATCGCGACATTGCCGTGCCTGAAGTGCCGCGCCAGGAATTCCGGCGACTTGTGGTGCAGGTAGGTTTGCTGCGCGGCGGGGAGCGCCGCGAAGGCGACGTCCTGCAGCGCCATCATCTGGGGAATGTCCTTCGTCTCGAGCAGCACGATTGAAAAGCCGCCGCCCGACTTCTTCAGGAAGCCGGTCTTGAGAATTTTATTGGTGCTGATGTCGATGGTCCGTTCCACGTGTCAAAACTCCTGCTAAAACCGGCGGCCCGGTGAGGGGCTCTTTGAAGTGCCGTTTCGGAGTTTTGCCCGTTAAGGAACGAGGAAGGCTCCACCCGCTGTCAGCGGCGTGGACGTCGTTTGAAGGCGCCGGCGTTGGAGATCGCCGGTGCGAAGGAAGGCATGCAGAAATGTTGCATTTCGATAATCATGGCCGATACTTTACATTGATTCGTGCCATCGTCAAACAAAATTATTGGAAAATCCCGTTTTACCCTGACTCTTCAATGGTTTTCCACTTGCCAAAAGCGGCTGTGGTGCTTTATTAACTTGTATATGGCACAGTAATGGATGCCATTCAGAAGGGTTAATCCGGTTCGCAGCAATTCACGTCGTTTGGGGAGAAAACTAATGAAAAAATTCGTCATCATGACCGCGCTCGCGCTGGTCTTAAGCACGCCGGCATTCGCCGTGGACGCGCCAAGCGGCATCGACACGACCCAGACTGCCGTCGAGCGCGCGGCCCAGGCCATGGGCTGGGAGCCCGCCTCCGGCCAGGTCATTGCCGCATCCTCAGCGCCGTCCTCGGCCATGACCGCGCCGACCGCGCCCGCCGAACCCCGTCCGTCGCTGAAAACCGACAACCTGCCCGCCGGCCTCGTCATGAACGGCCCGGGCACCCCCGAATACAAGAAGAAACACACGCACAAGACGCACAAGAAGAAAGCCGCCGCCAAGATGCAGAAGGCCAAGACCGAAGCCGCCAAGCCGGCTGAAGAGCCTGCCAAGGCGGAAGCGGCTCCTGCTATGGCAGCGCCCGAAGCGGCAGCCCCGGAGGCGGCGCCTCCCATGGCCGCTCCCGCGCCTGAAATGGCGGCTCCCGCTCCGGCAATGCCGGAACCCACGCCCGCCGCACCCGCGATGGCAGCACCGACCGCGCCCATGGCTCCGTCGGCACCGCAGATGGCAGCACCCGCGCCGGCAGCCCCGGGCGGCGATCTGCCGATGCCCGGCGCAACCCCGGCGGCGCCCGCGATGCCCGCTGCTCCGGCGACGCCACAGCTTGAGGCACCCGCCAAGCCGATGGGTACCCCGTAAGCCGTTGAAGCTATTGGCTGCGAATGCTTTCTTAACCCATTGGGTGTAACCTTGAAAATGGGTTGGTCTGTGCCTTGGCCGCGCTTTGCCGCGCCTGCCGAGCAGAAGGGAATGCCATGAAGAAATTCATCCTGATGACGGCGCTTGCACTGGTGCTGGCCGCGCCGGTGGCGCATGCGGAATACACCGGCAACGGCGCGATCGCGCCGTCCGATGCCGGCAGCGCGTCCTCCAGCTCCAGCGGCGCCTCCACGACCGATACGCTCAAGGACAAGTGGAGCAAGTTTAAAGCTGACCATGCAGACAGTTGGGAAAAGCTGAAGGCCGAACGCGCGGCGCACTGGCACGGCGTCGCCACCGGCAAGGCAGGGTCGTCCGATGCCGCCGTCGGCGGAGATACGGGCGCGACATCGCACGACGCGGGCAGCGATGCCCCCGCGCATGCGGATGCTTCCGGCGACGGGCCACCGCCCTCGAAGTGGGAAAAGTTCAAGACTGAACACGCGCAGGATGCGACCACCCTGAAAGACCATGCGGAAACGGCCAAAGAACATGTTGAAGCGGATGCGGACAAGGCCAAGACCGGCCTCAACGACTGGAAACAATCGCATAGCGAAACCGCGCACAATGCCAAGGAAGCCGTTGTCGACGCCAAGGACAAGGTCGAGCATTGGGCCAGCGACCACAAGGAACAGCTTGATTCAGCCAAAACGAGCGTGAAGGACAAATGGGATGCCTGGAAGGAAAAACACTCTTCCGGTTCCGGCAACTAAGTTCTTGAAATAACAAAAGGCCCGCTGGTTCCGCGGGTCTTTTTTATTTTCTGGACATCTATTTACATAACGTGATAAAGTCGCCAAAACGTTGGCAAAAAGAAAAGAGGGAAACGGTGGCATGACGGATGAGAAGAAGCTGCAGGCGACGATCACCGACCGCAAGCGTGTCTACGACGGATTTTTCAAGATCGACGAGCTGACGATCGACATGGACCGCCACGACGGCACGGTCCAGACCGTCAAGCGCATGAACTTCGAGCGCGGCAATGCCGTCGGTATCCTTGGCTACGACAAGGACCTCGACCGGGTCGTTCTCACCAACGAAATGCGCCCGGGCATGCTGGCCGCAGGCGAATATCCGTTCAATGATTCCGTCTCCGCCGGCATGATCGACGCGGGCGAAACCGCGACGCAGGCCGCCAAGCGCGAATGGGAAGAGGAAACCGGCCATGAGATCGAGGATCTGAAGCTGGTTCACGCCGGTGCCTATGTGAGCGCGGGCGGGACGTCCGAGAGGCTCGCGCTGACCGCAGGCTTCATCGATTCAACCGAATACGGCGGTGTCCACGGCGAAGTGGACGAGGGCGAAAGCATCAACAGCGTCATCCTGCCCGCCGACGAATATATCGCGCGCGCCGAAGATGGCCGCCTGAAGGATATGAAGAGCCTGGCGCTTGCCTTCTGGCTGGCGCGCCACCGCGACGAATTCCGCAATTCCGACGCGCCTGTCAGCGACGCATCGGCGGGCCAGATGATTTCCGGCGTGCTCGACGAGAAGAAAGAAGAAAAGCTCAACGCCACCATCACGAACCGCAAAACGCTTTACGAAGGCGTCTTCAAGATCGAAGAACTGACCATCGACATGGACAAACACGGCGGTGGCACGCAGACGCTCAAGCGCCTCAATTACGAGCGCGGCGACGCGGTCGCGGTGCTCGGCTACGATCAGAATACCGATGAGGTCGTCCTCGTCAACGAAATGCGCACCGGCATGCTGGCTGCGGGCGACTACCCTTACGCCGATACGCTGCCCGCGGCGATGATGGCGCGCGGCGCCGACGCGATCGACGCCGCCAAAACGACGATGCAGCGCGAAACGGGCGCTACGCTCAATAACCCCGCCTTTATCCATCCGGGCGCTTTCGTAAGCGCGGGCGGGACATCGGAAAAGATCGCGCTCGTCTTCGGCACGGTCGACGCGGAACAGGCGCGGGGCCTGCATGGGCGCGCGGAGAAAGGCGAAGACATTCAGACCGTCGTCATGAAGGCGGATGATTTCATCAAGGCTGCCGACGAAGGCCGCATCAAGGACATGAAGAGCCTGACCTGCGCCTTCTGGTTCGCCCTGCACCGCGATGAGCTGCGCGCCTCCGCACCGCAGCCCGACGCGCCCTTCGTGAAGAAGATCACCAATATCCTCGGGAAATAGGCGTTTTCGCATAGTATAATCGCCGCCTATTTTGAGCCCTTGACTTATACTCGCATAGAGCATAAAAAATACTCTATCAGAGTATAAACAAGGGATTCGCGCCGATGACCAAGAAAAAGCTGGAAGCCACCGTCAAGAACATCACGCCGGTATTCAAGGGCTTTCTCACCATCAACCGCTACGAGATCGAAAAAGACCTGCATGAAGGCGGCAAGCAGGACATGGTCTGGCTCATTATGGAGCGCGGCAATGCGGTCGGCATCCTCGCCTATGATCCCGGCGCGGATGAAGTCGTGCTCGCCAACGAAATGCGTCCCGGCATTCTGGCCGCCGGCGGTTATCCCTATACCGACAATCTGCCTGCGGGCGGTATCAATCGCGGCGAAACGCCGGAACAGGCCGCCGTGCGCGAGACGAAGGAAGAAACCGGCCTCGAACTGAAGGGCGCCCGCATCATCCATGACAAGGCCTATGTCAGCGCGGGCGGCACGTCGGAAAGCATTTCCATCGTCTTCGGTTTCGTCGATACGTCGAAGGCGGGCGGCATCCATGGCAAGGAAGAGGAGCGGGAGAATATCAAGACCACGGTCATGAAAAGCGCCGAATTCATGGCGAAGATCAAAAGCGGCGAGATCAACGACCTCAAGACGATGGTCGCGGGCTATTGGCTCATGGAAAACAAGCCCGCGCTTCAACTCGAATATCAGAGAAGCCTGAGCGATAAGTTCGCGGATGAAGCGAAAGCCGCCCCGCCGCCGTCCAAGCCCCCGCAAATCCGCCCGCCCGCGCCGGGAATGTAAGGCGCTGCTTATTCATAAAGTGCTTGCCGCCGATATTGACCGCTGCGGCCAAGGTCAGCGACACTTGAAGAAAAGGTGTTCGCAGTGAAAACGTTGATATCTCTTGTCGTGGCGGCGATGTTCTGCGCGGCGATTGCCGTTGCTGGCGAAGCGCCGCCCCAGGAAAAGACGACGGACCTGATCGGCGTCGTCGTGCATAAAAAAATATCTTTTTCCTATGACGAGAAAGAACGCGCGGGGACTTTCGTCGGGCTCGGCAGCGCAACCGGCGTCACGTCCGGCGACAAGAAACTCATCGTGACTTTCACGCTGCCGGAAGTGCCGGCGATCGCAGCTTGCGAAGAAGACTTCAAACAAGACCAGATCCCTGGAACCCAATATAACATCTGGGGTCACGGGCATTTGCAGGTGGAGCAAAAGGACGGGGAGCCGCAGATAACAATCGCGCTCGGCCAGCTTTCCGATTGCGAGTCGGTGGCATATTTCACGGAAGCTCCCGTCATGCCGCCAATCTTCCCGGACGGTTCGCCGGGGCTCCGTGCGGCCTTCAGTCCTGCTACCGCGCCAGCTCCATTCGGCGGGCTAATGACGATGGAGGATTTCAATCAGTTGCGGGAAGCGGCGAAGCCGCTGCCGAATGCGGCGCCGTTCAGCCCGGATGATGCGTTCAGGATTCTGACGGACCATATGATGCAGAAAGTGCACGAGATTGCGATCGACAAGAAGCTTGAAAAAGAAGCAAAGGAGGCCGCCCTTCGTGCCCTCGTGTCGGCGGACTTGTCGCCGCAGGATATCAGCATGCTGGAAGACTATGGGCTTCATCGGCCCTTCCTGGCCGGCCTTCCGCCCGAAGACCGCGCAAAGCTGCACTTTATCGTGAACGACACGCTCGTTTCGGACGCGGAAAAGAAAAGCGATATCCAGAGCTTTCTGCCGCCGTCGCTGCGTCCGGCACCCCCACCACCACCCGAAGAACCGCCCTCCCTGATTGACCGGCTGACGCCGGCGATGGTGATCATTGGACTTTTTGTCCTGTTGGTACTCGCATGGCGGGGATTGCCGTCGTCGAGGAAAGATGCGGTGCGCCGGCACAAGTTTGTCGCGGCGACACCCGTGATCATCTTGTTCGCGGCGGTCGGCTTGTTCTTCTACAGAGGACCGTCATCGGAATTCTGTGGGATCAATCCCCACACGCATTGGGACATCAACGTCAAATTCTGCGCGGAAGACCTGTTGAATATTCCTGATCCGGACAAAATCATCTATCCCGGATGTGCGCCGGGCGAGGCCGATCCGGATCATACAACCTGTTTTAAGTGAAGCGGAAGCTTGCCCCAGTGCTTCAGGCGCCATTCATACTGAAGAATGGGCAGGGCGCGCCCGAGCGGCGCGAACCATCCATGCTTATCCATCCACAGCCCGTATTCAGCATAAACCGGATCGTCGGACAGCAGCCGTTCCTCGATCCAGGCGCGCATCAGGTAGATGCCGCACACGCCGCCCCACGCGAGTGTCAGGCGCAGGCATGCCCAAGCGGTGCCGCCCGCCGCGAAGGGCATCCACACCAGCAGCCAGCCCAGGCATTTGACAAGATAGACCGGATGCTTGCAGAAACGGTATGGCCCGTTCGTGATGATGCCGCGGTTGGACAGGTTTGAAGCGCGCAGGCCGAACGCGGCTTCGCCCCAGTAATGAACGAGCTCGAGCAGCAGGATAAGCCAGCTCACCGCATAGAGCGCCACCGGAAACGGCTGCAACAGGTGAAGCCATTCGGGCTGCGCGGGGGCGCCGGGCCCCGCGTTCGTAAAATTGAGCCATTTGCCGAACACGGCTGTCATCAGCGGCGGATAGCAGGACAGTGTCACCGCCCAGCCGAACCATGATTGTTCGACCTTGTCGCTTTGCGTGCCGGTCAGCCGCGCGCCGAAGACATAGCCGGGAACGATCGAGGCCGCAAGCAGGGCCGAGAGCATGATGATCACCATGCCCTGCACATGCGGCCAGTCGCCCGACAGTGCCGCCGCCTCGTTGCCGCGGAACATGCCGATGAACACGGCGAGCGCCGAAAAATTGAGCGGCAAGAAAATGCCGCGCACGAGCCAGCCGAACATGCCGTTGCGCACCAGCGACCAGTCAACTTCGCGGAAGTTCCCCAAGAGGGCGAGGCCCGTGTGCCAGGCATAATCGCGCACCGGCTCCAGACGCCATTCGGAATAGCAGATCCACAGTGCGCAGATGACGGGTATGACCGGCAGCAGCGGGCGCAGCGCCGCGAAGAACGGCGCATAGGCGGGCGAAGCATATTCCGGCAGCAGCTTCCACCCCAGCAGGGTCAGGAAGCCGCCGCCCATGACTCCCAGCCATTTTACCGCCGCACGGCGCAGGATGCTGTCGTATGAGGATGAAGAACGCGGTGCGCCCCGCCAGGGCGCGGCAATGGTCTCGGCTACAATCAAGGGCACCGCGACCGCGACCGAAATGGCGAGCGCCAGCTGCGCGTCGGTCCAGGGTTCCTGCCGGAAGGCGAGATAGGCAAGGATAGCCGCAGCCGCGCTCATCAGCGGATCGGTCCAGCGGGCGCGGGAAGGCGGCGGCTTGCATATCATTCCGCTACGGTAGCGGATTTCGCCATCTTATGAAACCGCTTCACGGCAGGCAAAAAAAAGCGCCCGGTTCAGGGGGCGCTTTCAACTTATGGAGGGAAAACTGTTTAGCCGAACGGCGAGCTCATCTTGGGGCCCGACATGAACGGACTGACCGGGGCCGCGATTTTCGGACCGGCGATCGCATTCGTCATGGCGTTGTTCACGGCGGGGCCGATGTTGGCAAGGTCGTTGGCCAGAAGCGGGCCGCCCAAGGCATTGCCGGCAACCAGCGTGAGGTTCTGGCACATTCTGAGCGACATCGAGGCAAAGCCGATGCCAAGGACCATCATGACATCGCGACCCAAGGCGCCTTCAAGCGGTGCGGCTTGACCTTTTTGCGGTGTGTCATCGGCCATAGGCGATCCTTTCGATAGCGCAAAAGCGCTTAAAATTTGATCTAATTACAGTATATCACAGATTCCCGGGTTTTCAATAAAACCTATTTTTTCGTGTCGGGGAAAAGCACGGAATACATTTTAATTTCAAAGAGATCGCCGTTGTGGACACAGGCCACGGCGACTTTCTTCTTCTGCTCCAGCAGCTTCACGAAAGGGGGGTCGAGCGGGAATTCGAACCGCTTGCCCATCTTGGGAATATTCTCGGGCAGCTTGTAAACAAGCGTGATCTGGAAGTCCTCACGGCTGAATTCGACGTGGTTGATAAGGTGCGGCAAATGCTCGTCGTAAACGATGCACGGCGTGCCGTCCCGGAGGATGACAATTCCAGCGTTCATTCGCCCTATTCTACATCAAATTTGACGCCCTGCGCCAGCGGGAGGGCAGTGCCGTAGTTGATGGTGTTGGTCGCACGGCGCATATAGGCTTTCCAAGAGTCCGAACCCGCCTCGCGGCCGCCGCCTGTCTCCTTCTCGCCGCCGAACGCGCCGCCGATTTCGGCGCCCGAGGTGCCGAGGTTGACGTTCGCGATCCCACAGTCGGAACCGGCGGAGGAGGTGAAATGCTCAGCCTCGCGCACGTCGCCGGTGAAGATGCAGGAAGAAAGACCCTGCGGCACGTCGTTGTGCATCGCCAGCGCCTCGTCGAACTTGCCGTAGCGCAGGATGTACATGATGGGCGCGAAGGTCTCGTGCTTCACGACATCGGCCTGCTTGGGCATTTCGACGACGGCCGGCGTGACGTAATAGGCGTCGGGATATTTGTCCTGCAGCACGCGCTCGCCGCCGAAGACTTTGCCGCCCGCGGCTTTCGCCTTTTTCAGCGTGTCTTGCATTGCATCAAACGAGGCTTTGTCGATCAGCGGGCCGAGCAGCGTGTTGCTGTCCAGCGGATTGCCGATTTTGTTTTCGAGCGAGGCATAGGCCTTCTTCACGCGCGCCACGAATTTGTCCGCGACCTCTTTTTGAACGATCAAGCGGCGCTGGGAGGTGCAGCGCTGCCCCGCCGTACCGACCGCGCCGAAGACGGTCGCCATCAGAGCGAGGTTCTGGTCGGCGCTGGGGGTGAGCACCATGGCATTGTTGCCGCCCAGTTCAAGAATGCATTTGCCGAAGCGTGCGGCGACGCGAGGGCCGACTTCGCGGCCCATGCGGGTCGAGCCCGTGGCGCTGATGATTGGCACGCGCTTGTCGTCGACAAGCTTTTCGCCGATGTCGCGCAACCCGATGACGACGGCGGAAAGCCCGTTGGGTGCGTAATCCAGATTTTCTGCCACCTGTTCGAACAACGCTTGGCAAGCCAGCGCGGTCAGCGGCGTCTTTTCAGAGGGTTTCCACACCACCGCGTCGCCGCAAACGACGGCGATGGCGAAATTCCAGCACCAGACGGCGACCGGGAAGTTGAAGGCGGTGATGCAGCCGACCACGCCCGCCGGATGCCAAGTTTCCTGCATACGGTGCATCGGGCGTTCAGAAGCGATGGTCAGGCCGTAGATCTGGCGCGACAGGCCGACGGCGTAATCGCAGATGTCGATCATTTCCTGCACTTCGCCCAAGCCTTCGGTGATAATCTTGCCGGCCTCGATGCTGACGAGCCTGCCCAGGTCTTCTTTATGTTCGCGCAGCTTCTCGCCGAAGAGGCGGATCAGTTCGCCGCGCTTGGGCGCGGGAATGGTGCGCCACGCCAGATAGGCCGCATGCGCCTTTTCGATTTTCGCATCCAGCGTCTTCGCCGTATCCGGCGTCAGACGGCCGATCTCCGAGCCGTCGATGGGGCTGCGCGCCTTCAGGGAACCCGCGGAAAATGCCTTGGCGTCCACGCCCATGCGCTTGAGGATGAGCGCCGCGCTGTCGGCAAGGCGGATGTTCTGGACGTTCGATTTCGGCATGGCGGTCTTCCTTTTGGCGGACATGGAATGTCTCCTGAAAAAGATATGGGCTGCTATGACCATGCCGCAAGACGCGAGGGGGCTCAACCCTCTTTAAGAGTTTGAATTTGCTTCCCTATCCTTACGTAAACCGCATCATATCATGCTGCGGATTTTACTTTACATAATTCATACAAGATGCTATTCTCTTTGAAAATAAGAATTGAGGGTAGTTGTGGACAGGAAAAGCACTTTCAACGGCAAAGCCGCGAATGACAGCGGGTTAATCATCCCTTCGGTTGGTGCCGAATTTCAGCAGATTTTATCGGACATCAAGGCGGGCAAAGGGCCGTCGGAAATTCCGCCCACACATCTCGAAGCGCTGCTGGCGCAACCGCAGAAGCCCAGGGAAACCACGGCTTCCGGCATCGAAATCGTGCGTACCACCATCATTTCCCGCGCGGTTCAGCTGCCGCTGCAGCCCGGCAAAATCGAAGTCGCCCATGAAATTCCCGCTAATCTTCAGCGCGCCTTCACCACGGCCATGAACAAGGGAACCCTGTCGACCGCCGAAATCATCATGACCGGCGGCGGGGCTGCGGCAGACAAAAAGCCTGCGGCCAAGGGGATTATTCTGCCAACGCAGCAGCTCTCAAGCGCTAATTCTCCGGATTTAATTTGACATAATAGTTGTTCTGGCCTAGTATCGCTCCTGAATTTTTTGGGAGCGCACCATGGCCGAAAAAAGTCTCGTCGATCAGTTCAATGATTCCGTCGCCAACTGGGAAGCGCAGGAGAGCGCCGAGTGGCAGGACAAAGCCATGTCCAGCCTGTGCCGCAAATTCTCGCTGCTGGCGAAATCCACCGACAACGACACCGAACTACGCGATCTCGTCGCCGCGATGAGCGGCTTCATGACGGATTATATCGCCAAGCCCTTCAACAATCCTGACGACTATGAATCCATCGACGCGGTGACGGAAGATATCGAGAAGCTCGGCAACGCGCTGGTCGGCGGCACAAAACTCGGGATGGTTCCCTTTGGCACCGCGAAGGAGTTGAACCGCCTTGCCGCCGACATCGTCGGCATGGGCGAAGACGCGACCGATGGCGACTGCGATGATGCGTTCCAGGCCCAGGCGCAAAAAATCGGCGAGATCGCAGATGCGCTTCAGCGCTTCGAAGCCGCGCCACCCAGGCCGAACCAGACGCCCGCCGCCACGCAGGACAACGGCCCGCCCAAGCCGGGCCTGTCGCTGAAGCTGTAAAGGACAGCCTATGCAGCGTTCCATGCGTAAAAAAGACAGCTTCGGCGACAGCTTGACATCCCTCACAGTCGCCATCGCGACCAACGATGCTGCTCGTATCGAACGGATTTTCAAGGAACAGCGCTTGGGGCCTGACGCCCTTAACGACGTTCGTTCCGACGGAATGTTGCCCATGCACCACGCCGCAAGGCTGGGCGTCGAGCAGTCGATGGAGGTGCTGTTGCGCCACGGCGCGGACGTGAACCTGCAGGATGGAAAAGAGAACACGCCGCTCATGGCGGCCGTCGAAAAGGAAGAAGCCGCCTCGGTCAAATGGCTTTTGGCCCACGGCGCGAACGTTGAGATCCCCGCTAAGGACGGCATAACGCCGCTGATCGCGGCGGCCGAGGCGAATGCCGTGAAAATCGTAGATGCCCTGATCGAGGGCGGCGCTGCCTTGGAAACGCGGGACGCCAAAGGCCGCACGGCCCTGATGGCGGCCGCGCACAAAGGCAATGCCGTCATGGCGGGTGCGCTTGTTGGCTACGGCGCTTCCTGCGCCGCCGCCGACGCCGAGGGAAATACGGCGATGCACTATGCTGTCAGTCGCGCCGATAACGGGACCGTCATCGAATTCCTGACGGCGAAAGGACTTATCGACCGTCCGAACGCCGCCGGCGAAACGCCGCTGATCGCGGCGATCAAGAGAAACAACGTCGAAAACGCCGAGGCGCTGCTAACTCTGGGCGCCAATGCGAAGCCCTTCGACAAATCGGGAATGGATGCCGCCGCGCATGCGAAGACGATCAGGCGCGCGAAATTCCGCGAGGCCATGGGCGTGATGCTCAGTGGCGAATTCGCCCGCCGAGACATGCGCGCCGGCACGGATCATCAGGTCACTGTGCGCAAACCCCTCAAGCTCAAGCCCGGCGCGGGGATTAAGCCGACCAGTTCAGGATGACTTTGCCAGACTCGCCCGAAGCCATCGTATCGAAGGCCTTCTGGAAGTCCTCGGCGGCGAAACTGTGGGTGATCATCGGCGAGAGGTCGAGGCCCGATTGCACCATCGCCTTCATCTTGTACCAGGTCTCGTACATCTCGCGGCCGTAGATGCCCTTGATGAAAAGTCCCTTGAAGATGACGTTGTTCCAGTCGACCGACATGTCCTTGGGCGGGATGCCCAGCATGGCGATCTTGCCGCCGTGGCGCATGAGGTCGAGCATCTGGCGGAAGGCGGAAGGGACGCCCGACATCTCGAGCCCCACGTCGAAGCCTTCGGACATGCCGAGTTCCTTCATGACTCCGCGCAATTCCGTCTTCGATACATCGACCGCGCGCGAAGCGCCCATTTTCTTCGCGAGCTCCAGGCGGTAGGGGTTGACGTCGGTCACGACAATATGCCGCGCGCCGGCGAAGCGGCAGATGCCCGCTGCCATGCAGCCGATGGGTCCGCCGCCCGTGATCAGCACGTCCTCGCCCACGAGGTCGAAAGACAGCGCCGTATGCACGGCGTTCCCGAGCGGGTCGAAGAAGGCCGCGATATCATCCGAAATGTTATCCGGCAGCTTGAAAATGTTCGAAGCGGGAAGCTTGAAATATTCGGCGAAAGCGCCCTGCACATTCACACCGACCCCTTTGGTATGGATGCAGAGGTGCTGCTTGCCGGCGCGGCAATTGCGGCAGACGCCGCAGGTCAGGTGCCCTTCGCCCGAGACGCGCTGGCCGGCCTCGACGTTCTTCACGGCGGCGCCGGTCTTGACGACTTCGCCCATCCATTCGTGGCCGGTGATGAGGGGGACGGGCACGTTCTTCTGCGACCATTCGTCCCATTTATAAATGTGGATGTCGGTGCCGCAGATGGATGTCTTGCGGATCTTGATCAGCACCTCGTTCGCCTCAATCTCGGGGACGGGGGCGTCCTTCACCATCCATATTCCGGGCTTGGCTTCTTTCTTGCACAGGGCTTTCATTGCGCGCCGGGGCCTCCGAAGAAGCTGCTCATGCCGATGACTTCCGCGAGGGCGCAGATGCAGAGCACGAGGATCGACAGAAAGCGGCCCGTCGCCGAGCGGTAGAGGATGGAAAGCAGCACGGCGGAGGGCAGCAGCGCCGCCAGCGGGATGTAATCCGCCGCCTGGCCGGTGAAGGATGTCACGGTGTGATGCAGCGACCAGAAAGGATCCGTTCCGCTCTGATTTTCGGACGCGAAGCTGGTGAACCAGCACTTCAACGCGACGATGGCGACCGGCAGCGGTGCGGCCCAGGCGACGAGCGAGAAAAGGAATTTCACGGCAAGATTATCGAGAAACTCTTTTCGCGGTTTCGGCGCGCCCGTCGCGGGGGCGGCGGGCGTCGCGTTTTCAGCTGACGGCGCGGCCTCAGCCGGCTTCGGTTCCGTTGGCGTGGAAGTGTCGCTCATTTCAGGACTCCCAGTTTGCGGCCGACCTTTTCGAAGGCGGCGATGGCATGATCGAGGTGTTGTTTGTCGTGCGCGGCCGACATCTGCGTGCGGATGCGCGCGCGTCCCTGCGGCACGACGGGGTACGAGAAGGCGATAACGTAAATGCCTTCGTCCAGCAGCAGGTCGGCCATTTTCTTGGCCAGCGGCGCGTCATAAATCATAACGGGGATGATCGGATGCTCGCCGGGGATCAGGTCGAAGCCGAGCGCGGTCATGCCTTTGCGGAAATAGGCGGCATTGTCGCGCAGCTTCTGCAGGCGCGAAGTATCGTCGTGAAGCAGGTCGAGCGCGGCGATCGAAGCCGCCACGATCGGGGGGGCCAGCGTGTTCGAGAACAGGTAGGGGCGCGAGCGCTGGCGCAGCCATTCGACGATTTCTTTGCGCCCCGACGTATAGCCGCCCGAAGCGCCGCCCAGCGCTTTGCCGAAGGTGCCGGTGACGATATCGACGCGGTCCTGCACCCCCCAATATTCCGGCGTGCCCGCGCCGGTCTTGCCGGTGAAGCCCACGGCATGGCTGTCGTCGACCATGACGAGCGCGCCATATTTGTCCGCGAGGCCACAGATGGCCGGCAGATTCGCGATGATGCCATCCATCGAGAAGACACCGTCGGTCGCGATGAGCTTGTAGCGCGCTTTCGAGGCTTCCTTCAGCTTCGCCTCGAGGTCGGACATGTCATTGTTCTTGTACCGGTAGCGCTGCGCCTTGCACAGGCGGATGCCGTCGATGATGCTGGCGTGGTTGAGCTCGTCGGAAATGACGGCATCCTCTTCGCCAAGAATGGTTTCGAACAACCCGCCGTTCGCATCGAAGCAGGAGGTGTAGAGGATGGTGTCTTCCGTCTTCAGGAAGGCGCTCATGCGCGCCTCGAGCAGCTTGTGCAGGCTCTGCGTGCCGCAGATAAAGCGCACCGAGGCAAGGCCAAGCCCGTATTCATCGAGCGCCTCATGCGCCGCCTGGATCAGGCGCGGATGGTTGGCGAGCCCGAGATAATTGTTGGCGCACAGATTGACGACTTTTTTATCGTCATTTGCCGTATGAACAGTGATATCCGCCTGCTGCGGCGACACGATCACCCGTTCGGATTTATACAGCCCCTGCGCGTGCAATTGCTGCGTCTCGTTCGCCAGGTGCTTCAGAATGGGATTAGGCATATTTGTCCTTTAAATTAAAGGAAAACCTAGCATACAAGACGGGGATGAAGTAGCCCCCTCTCCCAACGAATGTTGGGAGAGGGCCGAGGGAGAGGGATTGTACTGCACTCGACGTCGCCGTCGGGACAATCCCTCTCCCTAACCCTCTCCCGCCCTGCGGCGGGAGAGGGGATAAGAGCGCTCTAGCTGGGCAAATGGCAGGACGCCAGACCCTTCTTTTCCAGATATTGCTGGTGATAGTCTTCAGCGATGTAGAAGGTCTGGGCAGGCTCGATGACCGTGGCGATGGCTTTCTTATATTTTCCAGATTCAATCAAGGCCTTTTTCGACGTCTGGGCCGCTGCATTCTGGCTGTCGGAATAGGTGAAAATGGCCGAGCGGTACTGGGTGCCTTCATCGGGGCCCTGACGGTTCAGCTGGGTCGGATCGTGGCAGGCCCAGAAGACGTTCAGCAACTCTTCGTAAGAGATTTTCGCCGGATCGTACTCCACCTGGACGACCTCGGCGTGGCCGGTCGCATCGGTGCAGACGTCTTTGTAGGTTGGATTTTGGGTATGGCCGCCCATGTAACCGACGGCTGTATTGGTGACGCCATCAAGCCGGCGGAAGGCGGCTTCCACACCCCAGAAGCATCCCGCGCCGAAAGCTGCTTTTTCTATCATTTTTCAATCTCCTGAAAGGGTATGGTAATAATATAATCGTTAAATCTTTCGCTGCAAACGCGGAAAAGGTTACTCAAATTCCCGCCCGACGCGGCACCGGCATCGGCCAGAAGGAGGAAAGCACATGAAATCAAGGTTCTTGCGCCATTGCCGGGAGACCTCGCTTGGCGGCTTTCTGACCGCGCCGCTCATTTATGGACTCTCGGTGCCATTCGTGCTGATGGACCTTCTGGTGACGATCTACCAGCAGATCTGTTTCCGCGTTTACGGCATCGCGACCGTCAAACGCAGCGATCATATCATTATCGACCGCGATCACTTGCCGCATATGACTTTCCGCGAACGGCTGAACTGCGGCTATTGCGACTATGCGCAAGGGGTGCTGGCCTATGTCGGCGAAGTCGTGTCGCGCACCGAGCATTTCTGGTGCCCGGTCAAGCACGGGCTCAAAGTCGTCAGGCATGAGCCGCCGCGCTACGAGGGCTATATCGAGAACAACGACACCGCCGGCTTCAAAGGCAAGCTGCGGCGGCAGCGCGACAAATGCCGCGCTTGCGAGACGGGCTGCGAGAAAAGCTGATTATTCCTCTTCGTACTTCGCCCCGATATGCTTCTGCCCTCGCTTTTCGGCAAGCTTGACCTGCTTGTGGCGCTCGGCGGAGCGGGCCTTGCGGTCTTCGGAAATCCGGTCAAAGCAGTTGGGGCAGGCGACGCCCTCGATGAACTTTTTACTTTTGCGGTCATTCTCGCCGATTGGATGGCGGCAGGAGGGGCAGAGGGTATAGGAGCCCGATTCCAGCCGGTGCTTCACCGCGACGCGCTGGTCGAAGACGAAGCATTCGCCTTCCCACAGGCTTTTCTTCTCGGGCACGGTCTCGAGATATTTCAGGATGCCGCCCTTGAGATGATAGACCTCTTCGAAGCCCAGTTTCTTCATGTAGGCCGAGGCCTTTTCGCAGCGGATGCCACCGGTGCAGAACATCGCGACCTTTTTCACCTTCTTCGGGTCGTAATGTTTTTCGACATAGGCGGGAAACTCGCGAAAGTTTTCAGTATGCGGGTTGACCGCGTTTTTGAAGGTGCCGATCTTCACCTCGTAATCGTTGCGCGTGTCGATGAGGATCGTGTCCGGATCGGCGATAATGCGGTTCCAGTCGGCGGGGTCGACGTAGGTCCCGACCGTTTCGTTCGGGTCAATGCCGTCGACGCCCATCGTAACGATCTCTTTCTTGATGCGCACCTTCATGCGGTAGAAAGGCTGCTCCTCGGCGAAGGACTCCTTATGTTCGAGCCCCTTGAGTTCCCTGTGCTTGCGCAAGGCGGCCAAAACGCGGTCAATGCCGGTGCGGGGCCCCGCGATGGTGCCGTTGATGCCTTCATGGGCGATCAGTAGCGTGCCGGAAACCTTGTTCTTATCGCAAACTTCCTGCAGCTCCGCCTGGAGCTTTTTCAGGCCGGTCAGGGGGGCGAATTTATACAGGGCGGCGACAACGGTTCTGGTCATGGGCTACTAAATGGTTTCCTCGTGTATTTTAGGCATTTATGATGTAAATTAAAGGGCAAAGGGACGTCCATGCCGCAACGGCTTCTCCATTTCGAACTCATCCGGCGGGGATTGAGCTTCTACCGGCGCTATGTGTCGGTGGTCATCGTCTCCATTGCGCTTCTCGGCCTCGTCGGCTTCGCGACGGACCAGGAAGTCGGGCTCTTTTATACTTGCATCCTGGCCGCCATTTTCATGGTGCTGGCCTTTCACCGGCTGTTCGGCGGCGGCAGCGCCTTCTTCAACGTCATCCTGTCCAACGTCATCACCGTTTACCTATGCTTTTTCGCCTTCTTCGTGGAATCGATTTTCCACGGCATGGCGGTGCCCTATATTACCGTCGGCTTCCTGTTGCCACTGGCGGGTTTTCTGGGCGGCGCGATTTACAAGAAGGACGAAATCACCAGCATCATTCAATCCCAGGTTTATATTAACGAGGCGAAGTTCGTCCGCTCGTTCCTGTGGCTCATTCCCATCGCGCTCGTCGGCATCGCGGCTTTCGCCCTGCACCAGGGCCACCATGAGGACACGGCCGAGCACCGGCAGGCCTTCTTCCTGGTCGAAATGGGCTGCGTGTCGGCAATCGTCTTTCTCGCCAGCCGTGACTTCACGCTGATGCTGATCGACACCGGGGTCCTGTTCGGCGAATTCTTCGCGGAGAACGCGAAGCTGATCAAGTCCGCCTTCGCCTTCTTCATCATGTATTCATTCATCATCGTGGTCTTCGCCGCGATTTACAAGAATATCGACTATTTGTCGTCCAGCGTGCCGCACTTCGAGGTGCACGGCAAACCGCGGCATATTTCCTTCGTCGAGGCCGTTTACTTCTCGCTCGTGACGGTCAGCACGCTGGGCTTCGGCGATATCATCCCGCTCACGAATGCCATGCGCTTTATCGTGGGCCTGCAGTCATTTTTCGGCACGCTGCTGTTCTTCTTCGGCGTCCACGCCATCCTCGGCCACAACCGCAGCCGGGGCAGGGAAGAACTGCCGAAGGAATAGCTCCACCCCGACGAAAGTCGGGGTCCAGTTCGTTAACCTTCCGAAAAATGGCAGATATTACTTCTTGCCCGTCGACGACGACGAAATGACGGCGACGTCGAACAGGCAGCCGACGGCCTTGTTGGAGCCGGTGCGCAGCCCTTCGATGGCCTTGATGCGGTCGCCCTTTTTCACGATGGCGGGCGAGCATAACTTATAGGTCGCCAGCGCCTCGGTCTTGGCGCCCCGGTTGCAGATGCTGGTGCTGGTTGCGTTCTTCGCGTGCGGCTTGCGGTCTTTCACCGAAACCCAGATGTCGGTTTCAAACATGCTCAAGGTCGAGGGCGTGCCGTCGGACCAGGGGGAGCGCTCGACGCTTTCAAGATGATCGACGATGCCGATGATTTCACAGACATCGTTGTTCCATTTATTGGACTTCGCGGTGGAATCATCGTCCTTTGTCGCGGTGGCCGTATTGGTCGCGGCCGCGGAGGCGGAGGTTGTATTGGTGTCGGCACTGGCCTGTTTGGTGTCGTCGCTGAAAGCTGTGGAAGAGCACAGCGGCAGTGCCAGCATCGCCAGCACAAACAAAGCGAAAATCCTGGATCTCGTCGTCACTTGTCTAAAAACCCCACGCATATTCCACTTACAGCATAACCTGAAATTATTAAGTATTCGATTATTTAAAATTTGCTTTCCCTGTCAAATTCTTAACCTTCCTCATCCAGGGTGAGGAACTTCTTCTTGTCATAAGTAGCGCCTTATGGTAAACAGGCAGCATTCGTTTTTAAGCCTTATCAAACAGGAAGATAATCATGAAAAAACCCACGACAAGCGACCAGCTCAAGCTGGTGTTCCAGGCCCTTCTGCACAGCGATGCGGACGAGTGGAAGCGCGGGCCCAAGTCGAAGAACGACGAAGGCCAGTGGGTGCGGGAATTCGAGAACAAGACGACCGGTGCGCAGGTGGCGGTCACGGAACTGGGCGAGGGACAGTTCAACGTGAAAGGCAAGGACCTGGACGCAAATATCAGCCTGCCCGCGCAATTCCGCAAGAATGCGGCACCCGCGCTGTCGCAGCCCGAGATTGCTTATGGCCCTATCGCCAATGAGGCGGCGGACGAGGCCATCGCCATCATTATGGGCGATAAGCCGCGCGCGAACACCGACGGCGAGGACTTTGAAGGCTCCGAATGGGGCGTGCCGAAGAAGATACTCGACGACGCCGGCAAGGCGCTCGCCAACCGGCATTGCTTCGCCATCTGCGGCGAAGACGATTCCCTGACGGCCCTCATCACTCCGATCCGCGTTTTCAAGGAAGAGGGCCATTGCTCCGACCAGTCGGGCCCCGTGGGACATTTGCTGCCGAAATGCGGGCAGGCTCAAGAGTCCACCTGGGAATGCTACGAGAAGAACGTGAAAACTCCGGCCGACTTCGCGAAGTACCTGCAGGCCCAAGGCTTCCAGTGGAGCCGCGATTTCCAGGATTACATCGACGCCAGCCTGACGAAAGGCCTCGACCAGCAAATCGCCGCGATGGAAGATGAGCCGTCGCCGAAGGAAGCCGCGCAGCAGGTCATGAAGGTCGTGCTCGAGGGCAACGAAGAAGGCAACGATGAGGTACCGAACTGGCTGCTGAAGAAAGCCGATCCCAAGGCGCTCGCCTCGAACTTTTATTTTATCGTTTATGATATGCGCGATGACGACGGCGACCTGGTCGCCGTGGTGGCGCCGAAGGGCAAGGGCACGGACGAATCAAAGAAATCTTACTCCGTCATGTATCACCTGTTTCCCGAAGTGCAATATATTGACGATTGCGTCGAAGGCTGGTGGGCTTTCCCCGCGAACGTGGATACGCCGCTGAAGCTGGCGCAGAAGCTCGTCGACGCGGGCTTCGAATACAACGCGGAATACCAGGACGAGACGCTGAAGGACCAGTTGAAAGGCCTCAAGATCCCAGCGCCTTCCGCCGCGCCAAAGCCGCCGAAAGCGTAAGGAGATGCAGATGAACTGGAATTTGCTGACGGCCCCGTCGCAAATGCTGCTTATCCCGCTGCTCGCGCTGAAGGACAAGATTTCGCCGCCGACGTCAAAGACGCTCAATGACCGTCTCGAAGTCGCCGTCTTCCACAACCGCCTGCTGATCGCAGGAAAGGCGCTGAAAGACGGCGCCAATCCCGGTTGCGGGGCCCGCATTGGCGCGGCGGGAATACTCGTGCCTTTTACGATAGATGAGAAGACGCCCGCAGTCCTTTTCGCCGCGATGGGCGGCCGCCTGAAAATGACGGACCTGCTGCTTGCGGCCGGCGCCGACATCAACACCCGGACGAGCACCGGCGGCACTGCGCTTCATTGCGCCGTGCAGCAGGGGAAGCCGAAGCTTGTGCGCGCCCTGCTCGAGCGCGGGGCCGATCCTTTGGTGGCCGATAACGAGGGGAAGACGGCGTTTGATTATGCCGCCAAGCTTGCGGATGTCCTGCAGGTTTTGCGCAATCCGCCGGCACCCGGGCAGGCGGCCTCACCGCTGATGTCCGGCGCGGCGGACGCGTTCAATGACGCGGCTGTTTCGACGGCAGGCGCGATCGAAGTGAAGGGCCCCCTGAAGCTGAAGAAAGCGGATTCGCCTTCTCCCTCAAACTGAATATTGATGTTCGGAAAAAATTGCGCCGCGCGGATCGATGGCGGCCGTCCAGAGACACCATCGATACCGCGCGGCGCGCGGAGACTATTTGATCGTCCTGAAACTTGTGAAAAAGGCGGTTTGACCGGCCATATTTTCGTTTTCCTTGTACACACACCACTCGTTTTGCCGTTTGTCCGGCTTTATTTTCGAGCTGTGCTGTATTCGGAGGGAAACAGCCAGCTCGTCACCCGTACCGGGTGAATAATCTGGCCGTTTTAGCAGGTTGCGCCTTACCGTCAGCCGAGAAACGTGCTTTAAAGCGGCTGCCGTGGTTGCGCATTGCGTGGTATTAATATAACCGATTTCGTAATATTATGTCAACTTTATTTTTTCTTTTGAAATAAAGGGCGTAGCTCCGCCCTTCGAAAGGAATCTTCGCAAGGCCTCTATCTGGCGATTCAAAGGCAAACTCCGGTTCTCTTGGCGAACTGAGGCGCACCGTCGACAAGATCCGCACGCATCGTCTGAAGACTGCTACATCGTCCAAACCGCGAGCTTTATCATGTCTTTCTTCGAAAACACCTCGCGCACATTGTCATTTGTCAGCTCGCCGCGGGCGACGGCGACATTCTCGTAGCCGCTCGCAGCTTTGGCGACTCTATTCACGGCGTCATCCGGCGCCGTAAAGACGATGGAAACGACGGGATCCTTCGATTTGAGGAGGTCGAAAGCCGGTTCGGGAGCTTCGACGTTCGCCTGCGCGAAGATCGCGCGCAGCGTGCCGTTGTTCGTGCTGAATGCGCGTTCGCCGGCGGCATTTTCAAAGAACAGGGTGATTTTCTGGTCAGCCATCTTTTAGTTCTCCTTTACACACTCTCCCGGTTGCCGTTTGTCCGGCTCATTTCAGGGCTGCCATTTTCGGGAGGAAAACAGCCAGCTGCGCCGCCCGTGTCGGGTGGCTTTCTGGCCGCTTTGCAGATTGCGCCTTAACCGTCAGCCGAGAAGCGTGCTTGAAAGCGACTGCCGTGGTTGCGCATTGCTGGTGGTACTATATCCGATTTTTCAATATTATGTCAAATATATTTTTGCTCTGGGGCTGAGGGGGATAGCTTCTAATGCACCGGCGTCGACGACGACCCGGGCGCGTGTCCTTGAGACGGCGCTCATCGCGCATCCCTCCCCGACGGTCTGTGCTTAAAAATGTAACCGAGAACATAAGCGGCATAGAGAACGATCGCCGCCGCGATGTTGAGAAAGATCAGCGGAACAAGTGAGGTCGCGAAATAAATCAGTGCGACGATCAGTGCGGGCAGGCCGAAGGCCACTAAAAGCGCCGCCGGTGTGACCAGGTCTTTTTCAGGCTTCGCGGGCGGCATGTCGGCAGGCACCCACTGATGATTCCGCCATTCGACCGGCCTGGCATTCTCGACTATTTCTTTGCGCGAGATCAGTATGTCACTGCCAAGAAACGGGAGATTTCCGACCCAGGCGTCGTAGTCGCCGTCAAAATTCAGTTCCGGCAAGAAAACAGGCACTTTGGTCTCGTCTTTCGGAACGAGGAAGTTCAGGAAGGCGGAGCCCCTGCGCAGGATCCTCAGACGCATGCCTTCGATTTCGTCGCGCCGCATTTTTCGGGCGCGGAAAAACCATCCGACCTCGATTGAATCCGCGGTCAATTTCACTCTTTGCATGGCGGGGAAGAGGACAAAGCATACGCCGACGCATATCATCCAGGCAATCGTTACGATCTCGTTGCAAAAAGGCAGCGGATGCTCGGTCGCGACGCGCCGGATAATGGTCCACTTGAAACGGGTAAAGTCGAAAGGAACGGCTTCGTCGCCCGATCCCAGGTCGGACAGCCGCCCCAGCCCGAGGAAAAGCCCGCCAAATCCCAAAAACAACGCCCCGACGGCGCGGTCAAAGCGAAGCCTGTAGATGCGCGGATAGATTTCAGGGCGGAACGGCAGCGGCGCGTTTGGCATGAGGAGCAATGGTCCTTACCGCAACGATTGTAAATCGGCCGCGCCAGATAAACAATTGCGGAAGAGTCCCGGTTGCATAAGCCTCCTCTCCCAAAGGGGAGGAGGAAATGGTTAAGCCGCTTCCAGCTGCAGTTCGTGCTGCTTGAGGTCGACGGAGACGAGCTGCGAGACGCCTTTTTCGCTCATGGTGACGCCGTAGAGGCGGTCCATGCGGGCCATCGTCATGCGGTGGTGGGTAATGACAACGAACCTCGTGCTGGTTTCCTTCGCCAGGTCTTCGAGCAGCGTACAATAGCGGTCGACGTTGCTTTCGTCGAGCGGGGCGTCCACCTCGTCCAGCACGCAGATCGGGGCGGGGTTCGTCAAGAACATGCCGAAGATGAGCGCGATGGAGGTCAGCGTCTGCTCGCCGCCCGAGAGCAGCGACAGCACGCTGAGCTTCTTGCCCGGCGGCTGCGCGTAGATCTCGAGGCCCGATTCCAGCGGGTCGTCGGCTTCGATGAGCTTCAGGTAAGCGGAGCCGCCGTTGAACAGGCGGGTGAAGAGCTTCTGGAAGTGGGTGTTGACGGTGTCAAACGCCGACAGGAGGCGCGTGCGCGCTTCCTTGTTGAGCGTGTTGATGCCTTCGCGCAGCTTGCCGATGGCGGCGACGAGGTCGTCGCGCTCGGTCGAGAGGCCGGTCATCTTGTCGGTGATCTCGCTCGCCTCGACTTCGGCGCGCAGGTTCACGGGGCCCATATTGTCACGCTCGCGCAACAGGCGTTCCAGCTTGCCCTGCCAGCTCGCGATGTCGCCGAGTTCATCGACTTTGAGTTCGAGGCGGGCAACCATTTCTTCCGGCGTGCAGTTGAATTTCTCCTGGATGGAGGCTTCGATGCCGGTCTGCGTGTGCTGTGTCGTATTGACGGAGGCCTGCGCCATCGCGCGGGCTTCCTTGGCATCCGACAAGCCGCTTTCGGCGGCGCGCAGCTCGCGGGCGAGATCGTTCGCCGCAGTTTCGGCGGCCACGAGGATGTCGGCTGCTTCCTGGCGCTTGGCTTCGGCTTCCGTGATGCGGGAGAGCAGTTCCTGCTTCTCGCGCTCGATCTGCGCAGGACGCTCGGCCAGCCGGTCGAGGACTTCCTGCGCCTGCGTGATGCGCTCTTCGAGTTCGAGGAGGCGCAGGTCGATGCGCTCGAGGCGGCCCTGCCAGCCGGTGATGTCGTTCTTGATCTGATTGATGCGGCGGTTGCGGTTCTCGCCCTCGCGCATGATCTCGGCATAGGCGGCCTGCTGGTTTGCCAGCGTCTGGCGCTGTTCGCCAAGTTGGGCCTTCAGCGCCACGATCTTCTCGCGGCTTTCGGCGGTGTCGGGCAGCAGCTCGTGCGCTTCACGCGCTTCGGAGAGCTGTTGCGCGACGGCTTCGAATTCCTGGCCCGCCGTTTCGATGTTGGCGGTCAGGCTTGAGAGTTTCGCCGTGACTTCGGTCAGCTGGTTGCTGAGCTGCGTGTGGCGGCGGCGCAATCCGTTCAGCGCCTCTTCAGATTGCCGGAAGGCCTGGCGGGCGGCGTTGACCGCTTCGATCGCGACAAGGCGCGCGTCCTTTGCGGCGGTGGAGGCAGTGCGGGCGGCGTCGAGCTGCACCTGCACCGTCGCAATCTCGGTCTCGAGTTCGGCCAGGCGGTTTTTCTGTTGCAGGCGGATGGCCGACGCGTTTTCGGCATCCGACGAGACGGTGAGGCCGTCCCAGCGCCAAGCGCCGCCGTCGAGCGTGACGAGGCACTGGCCCGGCTGCAGGCCGGCCATCAGGCTTTCGGCTTCGGCGGCATTCTCAACCACTCCGATCTGCGACAGCGTGCGGTTCAGCGCCTGCGGGCCGCGGACATATTGGCTCAAGGGCTTCGCATTGCCAGGAAGAGGAGAGACGCTGGTGTATTCGGGCAGTTCGCGCCAATAGATGGGCGCGGAACCGTCGAGTGCTGCTTGCAGGTCATCGCCGAAAGCGACGGCAAGCGCCTTTTCAAGGCCCGCATCGACGTTCAGCAGGTCGATGACCGGCTGATAGCCTTCCTGCTGGTTGCGCAGGATTCGGCGAAGCGCGTCGGCCTCGGCCGTCAGCTGCGAGAAAGTGCGCTGCACGGTTTGCAGCGTCTCCGCCGTTTCATGGACGGCGGCGTCCGCAGTCGCGCGAGTGGCTTCGGTCTGGTCGAAGGTTGCGCTGGCAGCCTGATAGGTCTCTTCGGCGGTCGCGATGTGCGTGACGATCTCTTCCAGTTCTGCTTTCGCCGGCGTATTGGCCAGAATATTCGCGTGCTGGTTCTCGAGGTTTGCTTTGCGGTCGGTCAGCTGCTGGATGCGGCGCTCGAATTCGCCGATGCGGCGCTCGGACGAATGGCGCTCGGCGTCCTGCGACGCGACCTCCTCCGTCAGCTGCGTCAGCTCGGTCTCGATCTTCTCGACCGTGGCCTGCGTCTCGTCGCGCAGGATGCGCGCTTCTTCTTCGCGGCCGGCCTGCGTCGTGGCTTCCTGCTCGAGGTTGGCCTGTTCGGAGCCAAGGCGGGAAACAGTGTCGTTCGCCTCGGTCTTCTGGAGGTTTTCGTGCTCGACGTCGGTGCCGTATTGCTGGATCAGGCTTTCCGATTTCGCGCGGTCTTCGTTGACCTGGCGCTCTTCGGTTTCGAGGCTGCCGTAGGCGAGCTTCAGGCGCTGCAATGCTGCGGCGGCTTCGGCTTCCGTCTGGCGCAGCTGCGGCACCTGCGCCGCGGCTTCGGTTTGTTTCGTCGTCAGTTCGGTCACGACCAGCATGCGGTCGCGCACGGTGTTCTCGGCGGTTTCGAAGGCGGCGAGGGCGGCTGCTACGGCCGTCTGGCTTTCCTGGAATTTCAGGTACAGCAGCGAGCCTTCCGCCGTCTGGATATGGCCGGACAGGTTGCGGTAGCGCGACGCCTGGCGGGCCTGCTTCTTGAGGCCTTCGAGCTGGACGTTCATCGCGCCCAGCACGTCTTCGACGCGCAGCAGGTTGGTTTCGGCGGCTTTGAGTTTCAGTTCCGCCTCATGGCGGCGGGCGTGGAGGCCCGAGATGCCGGCCGCTTCTTCCAGCACCATGCGGCGCTGGGTGGGCTTGGCGTTGATCATGTCCGCGACGCGGCCCTGGGAGACGAGCGCGGGGGAATGCGAACCGACGGAAGAATCCGCGAAGAGCAGCTGCACGTCGCGCATGCGCACGACCTTGCCGTTGACCTTGTAGGTCGAGCCGACGTCGCGCTCGATCTTGCGCACGACTTCGAGTTCGTCTGAATCGTTGAGTTCGGCGGGCGCGGTGCGCTCGGAATTGTCGAGGAACAGCGTGACTTCGGCCGAATTGCGCGGCGGGCGCATTTCCGTTCCGGCGAAAATCACGTCTTCCATGCCGGAGGAGCGCATGCGCTTGGGCGAGTTTTCGCCCATCGCCCAGCGCAGGGCTTCCATGATGTTCGACTTGCCGCAGCCGTTCGGCCCTACGATGCCGGTCAGGCCCTTGCCGATTTCGAACTCAGTCAGCTCGACGAACGATTTGAAGCCCGTCAGCTTCAGTTTTTTGAAGTGCATCATGTGCGCTTACTTTCCCGACAGTTTCTTGACAACGTTGACGAAGTCTTCGACTTCCTTGTCACCCGACATTTTTTCCGCGCCGTTGTTGAAAATGAAGGTGGGAGTGGAGTCCAGCTTGTAGTTCTTCTGGGCGTCCTGCACCCGCGCCAAAATTGCGCTTTGCAGTTCTTCGTTGGCCATGCAGGCCTTGATGTAATCCTCGTTCATGCCGGCGAGCGCGCCGAGCTGGATCAGGCCCTTGACCGGGTCCGCGTTCTTCACCCAGCGTTCCTGGTTCTTGAAGATGACCTCGATGAGGTCGAAATACTTATCCGGATCCGCGCAGCGGGCCATCAGGGCGGCCTTCATCGCATAGGTGTCGAGCGGATAGTCGCGGTAGATCAGGCGCAGCTTGCCGGTGTCAATCAGCTGCTTCTTTACTTCGGGAAGCAGGTCATTCGAGAAGTGCGCGCAGTGCGGGCAGGTCAGCGACGCATATTCGATCATGGTGACGGGGGCGTCGGCGCTGCCGATGCTGCGGTCGGCCATGGCTTTGTCCACGTCAACTTCGAGCGAGGAGGGGCCGGCCAGCAGGCTGCCGGTATTGGCTGTATCAGGGGACGTGACGCTCTTGTCGTCTTTCTTGTCGTCGGCTTTGGCCTCGGGCTTGGCGTCCGATTTTTCATCTTTCGAGGCTTCGGCCGCTTTCGAGGCCTCGGCGGCCTGGCTGTCTTCGGACGGGGAAGTCAGCTCGTCGCCGCCGGCATCCGACTTGGTTTCGTTGCCCTTGCTGTCGGCGGCGTCGGCGGTCCGGGTCGGGGCGGCCTTGGTATCCGCCGGCTTCGCTGCGTCGGCGGAGTTCTGGGTGGTGCTCTCTTTCGAGGCACTCGCCACTTCGGGGGAAGCCCCGCCGTCGCTGCCGTGGCGCGAGATCGCAAAGATGAGGCCCACCACAACCACAAGGGCGATGATGCCAATGGTCAAGCCTTTGGAGGAAGAATTCGCCATAGATTTCCTTCGCTTTCGATGGTCTTTTTATATGTAAGAATCTGCCCAGATTATATGCTTTCAATAATGGAAAAGGCAATATTAGTTCATGCTTTATGAGCAATTTTTTGACCATGTTTCAACCTTTTAGGTGAGAAAGGGGCGTTAAAATATTGTATAAGAAATAAAAACGGGATATAACCACTCTATGAAAAATGCCTTTATTAAAATGCAAGGGCTTGGCAATGACTTCGCCATCTTTGATGGCAGGGGAGTTGAACTCGCGATTCCGGCCGAGCGCATCCGCCAGTTGGGCGACCGCCGCACGGGCATCGGGTTCGACCAGCTGGTCATTATAGATGCCGCGAAATCAGCGGATACCGACGCCTTCCTGCGGATCTATAACGCCGACGGCAGCGAAGTCAGTGCCTGCGGCAATGCTTCAAGATGTATCGCCAGCCTGTTGATTAACGAGCTTAAAAAGGATTCCGTCGTTCTCGAGACCAAAGCCGCCCGCCTGCAGGGGGTGCAGAAGCACGACAAAGTCACCGTCGACATGGGCAATGTTTACCTGGAATGGAAAGATATTCCTTTAAGCCATGAATCCGACACGCTTTCCCTCCCCGTGGAGGAAGGCTCGCTGAAGCACCCGGTCGCCGTCAATGTCGGCAACCCGCATGCGGTGTTTTTTATGCAGCATGAAGACATCGACAATGTGCCGCTCGACCGCCTGGGACCAAAAGTCGAGAACCATCCGCTGTTTCCGGAAAAAGTGAATGTCGAAGTGGCCCATGTCATCAATCGCGGCCGCATCCGCATGCGCGTCTGGGAACGCGGCGCCGGCATCACCCGCGCCTGCGGCACCGGTGCCTGCGCCGTCGCCGTGGCCGGTGTGCGGCGCGGGGTTTCGGCAAGGCGGGTTACCATTGTCCTCGACGGCGGCGAACTCGACATCGAATGGCGCGAAAGCGATAACCATGTCCTGATGACAGGCGCGGTCGCGGAATCCTATCGCGGCGAGATTGAATTATGACACCCCACGACAGCAACGATGAAATGATCGAGCTTCCGGATCCCGAGGCGCAGCTGGCAGAGCAGGGCAAGGAAGGTCCACGCGTCATCACTTTCGGCTGCCGGCTCAATATATATGAATCGGAAGTCATGAAGACCCATGCGAAGAACGCGGGGCTGAATGACGCGATCATCGTCAATACTTGCGCCGTGACCTCGGAGGCCGAGCGTCAGGCGCGTCAGGCCATCCGCCGCGCGCGCCGCGAAAACCCGGATGCGAAGATCATCGTGACCGGCTGCGCCGCGCAGGTGAACCCGAAGATTTTTGCGGAAATGCCGGAAGTGAACCAGGTCATCGGCAACGACCTGAAGCTCAAAGGCGAAACCTGGTCGCAGCCCAAGACCGAGCGCGTCATCGTCAACGACATCATGTCCGTCAAGGAAACCGCGCGGCACATGATCTCGGGTTTCGAAAGCCATGCGCGCGCTTTCGTGCAAGTGCAGAACGGCTGCGACCATCGCTGCACCTTCTGCATCATCCCCTTCGGCCGCGGCAACTCGCGGTCGGTACCGATGGGCGAAATCGTGGAGCAGGTGCGCAAGCTGGTGGCGGGCGGCTACAATGAAGTCGTCCTGACCGGCGTCGATATCACCTCTTACGGTCCCGATCTGCCCGGCCAGCCCAAGCTCGGGCAGATGATCCGCCGCCTGCTGGCGCTCGTGCCGGAACTCAAGCGTCTGCGCCTGTCGTCGCTCGACCCGGTCGAGATCGATGATGATCTCTGGCAGCTGATCGGCGATGAGCCGCGCTTTATGCCGCACCTGCACCTGTCGATGCAGGCGGGCGACGATATGATCCTGAAGCGCATGAAGCGCCGCCACCTGCGTCACCACCTGATGGAAGTCTGCGATAAGGCACGCAAACTGCGGCCCGACATCGTGTTCGGTGCCGATATCATCGCCGGCTTCCCGACCGAAACGGACGAGATGTTCGACAACACACTGAAAGCCGTGACCGAGTGCGACCTGACGTATCTGCACGTCTTTCCCTATTCCCCTCGTCCCGGCACGCCAGCCGCCCGCATGCCACAAGTGCAGGGCGACATCCGCAAGGCCCGCGCCAGGGTTTTGCGCGAATTGGGCGCAAGACAAGTCGAAAAACACCTCAAGACCCTCGTCGGCAGGACATTGCCTGTCCTGATGGAAAAGGGTAATAAGGGCCGGACGGCCTATTTCTCCGAAGTGGCCGTCAATGCCGACGTCAAAGCCGGCGCGCTCGTCGACGTGAAACTGCAATCGGTTGGCGAGGGCTGGCTTGTCGGGGAACTTGCCTAAAGAAACCCACGAATGAACACGAATTTACACGAATATTTTGCCCGGAGACCCGAAGTTCCGAAGTCTTTCCTGCGGGCGCGCCAGCGCCCAATAGCCTCTCGCGTTTGCGCTGGGACTGGGTATTTATTGCGCTGCGCGCAGCTTTTTTCTTCTTCGGGACTTCGGGTCTTCGGGTTCAAATTCTTCATTCGTGTAAATTCGTGTCCATTCGTGGTTCCCTTTTCAGGTGCCGCAATATGATCTGGTTCTTCAAAAAGAAAGACAATCTCGTCGCCAAGCCGATGGACGAGGCGCGTTCGAAGAAGGGCTGGTTCACCCGCCTGAAGGAACAGCTGTCGCAGTCCTCGAAGAAGATCACCGAGGGCGTGACGCAGATTTTCACCACCAAGCGCCTCGACGAAACGACGCTGACGGAGCTGGAAGAGCTGCTGATCAGCGCCGACCTTGGTCCCGCGACGGCGGCGAAGCTGGTCGAAGGCATCCGCAGGGAGCGCTTCGGCAAGGAAGTGACGGCGGATGAAATCCGCGGCGCGCTCGGCACCGAGATCGAAAAGATCCTCGAGCCCGCGGAAAAGCCGCTGTTCGGCGAATATGCCAAGCCCTATGTCATTCTGGTGGCGGGCGTGAACGGCACCGGCAAGACGACGACCATCGGAAAGCTCGCCGCCCAGTTCAAGACCGAGGGCCGCAAGGTGATGCTAGTCGCGGGCGACACTTTCCGCGCCGCGGCCGTCGAGCAGCTGAAGGTCTGGGCCGGCCGCGTGAACTGCCCCGTCGTGGCTAAGGGCGAGGGGGCGGATGCCGCGGCCCTCGTGTTCGAGGCGCTCGACCGCGCGGTCGCCGAGGATATCGACGTGCTGATGATCGATACTGCCGGTCGCCTTCAGAACAAGCAGAACCTGATGGAGGAGCTGGCCAAGATCGTCCGCGTCATCCAGAAGAAGATGCCGGGCGCGCCGCATGCCTCGCTGCTGGTGCTGGACGCCACGGTCGGCCAGAACGCCCATAGCCAGGTCGAACAATTCAAGCAGATGATTAACATAACTGGGATGATCATTACGAAACTGGATGGTACTGCTAAGGGCGGGGTCCTGGTTTCCCTTGTGGAAAGATTTGGTTTACCAGTTCATGCTATAGGTATAGGGGAAGGGGTAGATGATCTGAGGCCGTTCGTCGCCGAGGATTTTGCTGCCGGATTAACGGGGTTAGACCACATTGCTCGGACTTAAAGTACCAGCGCCTATTCGCGACGGCATGATGACCACGCGGGGTTTTCGCGACCCCGACAAGGCGCTTGCCTGGGCCAAGGAAATCTACGACGCCAACGTCAATTATCTGCGCCACGCCTTCGACCTGTTTGGGAAGAGCGAGTGGGATTCCGACGTGCGCGTGCGCGCGACCTATCCTTACGTTGCGATCACGACCACCAAGGGCCCCTCGATCGACAACCGCCTGTCCTACGGCTTCATTTCGCGCCCTGGAACTTACAGCTGCACGATCACGCGCCCCGACCTCTACCGGAATTATTATCTCGAGCAGTTCACGCTGCTGCTGACAAACCACCCGGACGCGGAGCTGGAAGTGGGCGTGAGCGATCTGCCGATCCCGCTGCATTTCGCGCTGGGCGACAAATTCCACCTCGAGCGCGATCTGACCGCCGAGCAGATACAGACGCTGCCGATGATCTTTGACCAGCCCGACCTCGCGCATATGGACGATACGATCCCGAACGGCACGCATGTGACGAAGCCGGGCGACCCCGGCCCGCTCGCGCTCTTCAATGCGCAGCGCGTGGATTTAAGCCTGCAGCGCCTCAAGCATTACACCGGCACTTCGGCCGAGCACTTCCAGAAATTCGTGCTGTTCACGAACTACCAGTTCTATGTCGACGAATTCGTGCGCGACGGCCACAAGCTGATGACGAAGTCCGAAGAGGGTATGGACGAACGGGGCGAGGAATATTACGCCTTCGTCGAGCCCGGCAATGCCGTCACTTATAACGCCAATACCGAAACGACCGGCAACGAGGGCCAGAAGCCGCCGCGCATGCCGCAGATGCCGGCCTATCACCTCAAGCGCCGCGACGGCATGGGCATCACTCTCATCAACATCGGTGTCGGCCCCTCGAACGCGAAGACGATCACCGACCATGTTGCCGTCTTGCGCTCCCACGCCTGGATCATGCTGGGCCATTGCGCGGGGCTGCGAAACTCGCAGAAGCTCGGCGATTATGTGCTCTCGCACGGCTACGTGCGCGACGACGGCGTTCTCGACAGCGCGGTGCCCTTGTGGGTGCCCATTCCCGCTCTTTCTGAAATCCAGGTCGCCCTCGAAAAGGCCGTGTCGGAAATCACCGGCCTGAAAGACTACGACCTCAAGAAAATCATGCGCACGGGCACCGTCGCCACGGTCAGCGACCGCAACTGGGAGCTTTGGGAGCAGTCGGTTCCCGTCCAGCGCCTCAGCCAGTGCCGTGCCGTCGCGCTCGATATGGAATCCGCGACCATCTGCACCAACGGCTTTCGCTTCCGCGTTCCTTACGGCACGCTGCTCTGCGTCTCGGACAAGCCGCTGCACGGCCAGCTCAAGCTGCCCGGCATGGCGGATACTTTCTACCGCGAGCGCGTCGAGCAGCACCTGAAAATCGGCGTCTCGACGATGGAGAAAATCCGCGCCATGGGCCCGGGCCGCCTGCACAGCCGCAAGCTCCGCAGCTTCACGGAAGTGGCGTTTCTTTAATGTCCGGCTGGCCGGATCGCCGCATTCTCGACCTTTTCAAAATCGAACTGCCGATCATCCAGGCGCCAATGGCGGGCGCCAACCTGTCGGCGATGGCGATCGCGGTCAGCGAGGCGGGCGGTCTCGGCTCCATTCCCTGCGCGATGCTGACGCCGCAGCAGGCGCGGGAGGAACTGGCGAATTTCCGGCAGCATTCAAAGAAGCCGCTTAACCTCAATTTCTTTTGCCATGTGCCGCAAGCTCCCGACGCCGTGCGCGACGTGGCTTGGAAGAAGAAGCTCGACAAATATTATGCCGAACTCGGCCTCGACCCGGGCGCGACCGTCGCGGCCGCAAACCGCGCGCCTTTCGATGAGGCCATGTGCGCGGTGGTTGAAGAATTCAGGCCGCAGGTCGTCAGTTTCCATTTTGGTCTGCCGGAAAAGAAGCTTCTGGATCGCGTCAAGGCGACGGGGGCGAAGGTGATCGGCTCCGCGACGACCGTGGCGGAGGCTGTCTGGCTGGAACAGCAGGGCTGCGACGCCGTCATCGCTCAGGGCGTGGAGGCGGGCGGGCACCGCAGCATGTTCCTGGCGAACGACGTTGCCGCCCAGCCCGGCACTTTCGCGCTGGTGCCGCAGGTGGCGGATGCGGTGGAAGTGCCCGTCATCGCAGCAGGCGGCATCGCCGACGGGCGCAGCATCGCCGCCGCTTTCATGCTAGAGGCATCCGCGGTCCAGATAGGAACAGCGTATCTGTTTTGCCCAGAGGCCATCATCAGTTCCGTTTACAAAAAAGCGCTCGCGCAGGCGCGGGACGACAATACGGTCATCACCAATATTTTCAGCGGACGTCCAGCGCGCGGCCTCGTCAATCGGGCGATCCGCGAACTTGGGCCCATATCCGACGCTGCGCCCGCTTTTCCGCAGGCGGCTGCCGCGCTGGCACCGCTGAAGAAAGCCGCGGAGGCGGCGGGCCGGCACGATTTTACGAACGTCTGGTCAGGCCAAGCGGCGCGCCTGTCGCGCACGGTTGCGGCGGGAGAGCTGACCCGACAGCTCGCTGCCGAGGCGCTGGAGCGGCTCTACTCCAAAAGGTAACCCCCGCGTACGCCAGGGCCTAAGGTGGCACAGTTGGAACGGTGGCTCCATCGCAAGAACTGTCGTTTCACCTGGGAGAGTTTAGATCCCGGCTTTCGCCGGGGTTGCGATTCAGATTTTCGGCGCCTTCGGTTCCGGCTTCGCCGCCTTGTCCTTCTTTGCCGCCTTCTTCTCCGCATCGCCCTTCGTCGTCGAATGCATCAAATTCGGCTTCTTGTTGGGGAAGGCGATGGGGACGGCAGCGTGGGCCATCAGCGCGGCTTCATGGAATCCCGACAGAATAATGCGGCGCTTGCCGGGATAGCTGTTGATGTCGCCGATCGCGAAGATGCCGGGCGCGGAGGTCTGGAATTTCTCGGTATCGACCTCGATCTGGTTCTTGTCCATGTTGAGGCCCCATTTGGCGAGCGGGCCCAGCTTCATGTTGAGGCCGTAGAAGGGCAGCAACGTGTCGCACTCGATATTGAAGGTTTCGCCCTTGAGGTTCTTCACGGTGACGGATTCCAGCTGCCCGTCCTTGCCGTTCAGCTTGATGATTTCTCCGATGTGCAGGCCGACCTTGCCGTCCTCGACCAGCGCGCGCATCTTGCTGACGCTGTCGGGCGCGCCGCGGAACTCGTCGCGGCGGTGGATGAGGTTGACTTCCGCTGCCAGCGGCTGAAGCTCGCGCACCCAGTCGAGCGCGGAATCGCCGCCGCCCGCAATGAGGACTTTCTTGCCCTTGAAGGCGTCCTTGCTGCGCACGTTATAGAACACCGACTTGCCTTCATATTCGTCGATATGCGGGATCGAGGGCTTCTTCGGCATGAAGGCGCCGCAGCCTGCCGCCACGACGACGACCGGCGCTTCCAGCACGGTGCCGGTATTCGTGGTCAGGCGCCAGCCGCCGGTCGGCAACTCTTCCAGCTTTTCGGCCATTTCGCCGAGATGGAAGGTTGGATTGTACGGCTTGATCTGGAGCATCAGCTTGTCGACGAGCTCCTGACCCGTGACGCCGGGCAGGGCAGGGATGTCGAAGATGGCTTTTTCGGGATAAAGCTCCGCGCATTGGCCGCCCGGCTTGTCGAGCACGTCGACGACATGCGCTTTCATCTCCTGCATGCCGAGCTCAAGCACCGAGAAGAGACCCACGGGACCCGCGCCGATGATGATCGCGTCCGTCCTGATGACCGAAGAGGGCGCATCTCCAGACGCGGCATTTTTCTCAAAATCGCCTTTGAGTTTTGAATCGGCCATAAGCCCCGTTCTCTATAAGAATGGGGTATATAACGACAAAATTTGCATAAGGGTCAAGTCTCTTCGCGAGCTGGCCGCCGTCTTGCCATAAGATGAAAGATTATTTCGGGGCCGCGGGTGCATCAGGCGCGGCCGCTGCCGGCGGTACGAAAGGAACGCGCTGTTTCTCGTAGATCTCGCGTACCTGCGGGGCGAGGTCGAGGAGTTCGGCAATTTTTCCCTCGTGCTTCGCGCGCGCGTAATCCGCGGGCAGCATCTTCATGCCGTCCTTGCCTTCGATCTCGAGCTTGTCGTTTGCGCCGCGCTCGATCAGCATGCGCACCGCGTCGATATTGCCATGATCGACGGCGAACTGCAGGGCGGTGTGCGTACGGCCCTTGTTGTCGGTGGCGACGGCGTCGAGATTGGGCTTGTTACCGATGATGTATTCGATAAAAAATTTGTCGTTGTCGCGCAGGGCTGTCAGCAGGGGCGTCCAGCCCTGGCCGTAATCCACATCCGTGCTGAGACCGAGGCTGACCAGCTGCACGAAGGACTGGAAGCAGCCCCAGGCCTGCGCGGTCTGGAGCGGCGGCATGCCATCCTTGCTTTCCCAGGTCAGACACTGTGCGCCGTATTTTCCGATGACTTCGGTCATGTCGTCGAGCGCCTCGGTCTGCATGGCATGCCAGAATTTTTTCTGGTCGCGCTCCAGCGTGGTCTGCGGATGCGCGGCATGCGGTTCGAAAGCGCTTTCAAGCGAGTTCAGCCAGGGAAATGACATTCTCTTCACCTCGAAAGAATAAGAAACTCTACCACATTAGTATGATTATGTCAAAGCAAAAGCAATTAAGGAGCCGTGTTTTCGGGCCTTTTCAGCTGCAGCGGGCTGTTTACCGTGATCTTGCCAGCAATCTCGTCGACGGGGATGGCGGCTGCCGGTTGCGCCGGATGCTCGGCCAGATAGGCGGCGCGAATTTTGTCCGCGCGCTTGCAGGCGTCGGCCAGGGTAAATTTTTTCTTGTACTCCGCATAATCCGCGGACGTGCGGTCCGCAGATCCGCCCCATGTCATATGCGCCTGCACATTCGGGTCGGCGCCGCGTTCGAGCAACTTGATGACCATATCCTTGTTGTCGTTCTTTATGCAGAGGTGCAGCGCCGTCGCGGTGTAAGTCGTCGAACTGTAATCACTCGAGGATACCTTGATGATTGCTTTTGCATCCAGGTCCGCGCCATTGTCGACAAGGAAATCAAAAAAATCCTTCTGGGTGTCGCGGGCGGCGCGCAGGAGGGGAGTCCAGTCCTTCTTGCCTCTCTCATTGACGTCGGCGCCATGCCTGACAAGTGTCTCGAAAACATCCAGACGATTCTCCTGCTGCGCGACTTGCAGCGGGGTTCCGTCTTTCGTCTTCCATGTCATGAATTCGTCCGGATAGGCCTGCGCGATGTCGTCGACGGCTTTTGCATCGCCGGTCTTAATGGCTTTGAACATCCGGTCGCGATCCTGTTCCCAAGGCGAGCGGTCGTCCGCCGCACTCTTAAAAGTGGTTGTGAGTTGTTTCAGCCAGCCGAAAGCCATAAGAGACCTCAGAAAAATGATGTCGCTGACTATAACAAAATCGTCTTATTATGTCAAATATAAGGTATGAACGGTAATCTAGCCCAACAGACTGATTCTGTTTGAGAAAGCTGGCACCATTTGGCGGCTGATTGTAATTATGGTAATATGAATAAATCTAACCTGGGTGCAATGAGGGGGTAATTCGAATGGCCATACCAACGGGGATCGTTCCTTCGCTACCGGCGCTGTCACCAACTGGCAGTTCGTTTATGGGTGCCAAGCTTAATCTCGATCCGCAGCAGTCCGCTGTGCTCAGCCTTGAAGTCGGCCTGGTCAAAGGACTTCTCGGCGCCTGCATGACCGGGAACCTGGGCGGCTTCGGCGAAATGGCTGCCGTTGCAGCTGACATGACTGATCAGGCAATAAGGCATCCGAATAGTTATACGTCTCCTTACAAAGTATTCAGGCCCTGAGCTGTCGTCGCGCAAATGAAAAAAGCCTGCCGATGAAAACGGCAGGCCTTGTGCGATTTTCTTTTGACGGCAGACGCTGCGGCGGTCTATGCCACGATATCCACCAGCTGTCCGCGCCGGCCATTCCCCGGACTTTCTGTTCCCCCTGATGAAAACTGCCGTGGCCGCGGGCCCGGTTGGTAACCCGGGCGTCGCTGGTCGTCGCCCCGCGTCTGCAGCGTGTTCTGCTGCGTCTGCGCAGGGGGCGCCTGGCGCGGCTGCGTCTGCTCATTGCGCTGGCGCACTTCCTGCGCTGTCGCTGTGTTCGACTGCTGGGCAACCGCCTGCTGTGGGCTGAAGCCCACCGGGTTTACCATCGTCTCCACTCCCATTTTTCAATCCACATGCCGGCGAAGGCAAAATGGACTGTCCCATATTTATCGTAACATGTGCGGAGTTAAGGTTTTGTTAACCTGCCAATGTCCTTGGCAGAGAGGATTCGGTGTTCAAAAAGGAAATCTGCCATCGGCAACAAACCGCCTTGGCACATAGATGCTATCGCCCTGATATGCAGATATTCCGGCATCATTAAATGATCTTTAATGACATTTCGTTAAAATTTTAGATAAGATATATGAAAATACGCGAACCCAGCCATCCGGGGAAATGGTTACAATGGGGACGTGCGCGAAGGGGAGTAAGGGGATGGCACGCGCATCGGAACACAGAGGGGTAAATATATTGGATCCGCAAGAGCTTCTTGAGTGCGCACAGGACACTTCCGAGGCCGGGCGTCACCGCCTCGCGAAAGCCGTTTCGCAGTTCTTCGACGAACGCAAGCTAACCGATTCAGAAAGAGCGATAGCCAGCGACATTCTTCTCAACCTGATCCGCCAGGCCGAAATCGACCTGCGCGCCGCCCTGTCCGAACGCCTGTCGGTGCAGACGAACGTTCCGCCCGAACTCATCGTGTATCTCGCCAACGACCAGATTTCCGTCGCCAGGCATGTGCTGCTGCACAGCCCGGTGCTCAACGACGTCGACCTGATGTACGTCATCGCGTCCAAGGGCCAGGAACACTGGCAGACCATCGCGAAGCGCGAAACCCTGAGCCCGACCGTGGCCGACAAGCTGATCGACACGGGCGATACCGCGACGGTAATGACCCTCATCGACAACCAGCGCGTCAATCTTCAGAAAACTTCCATGAAAAAGATGGTCAAGTTCTCGCTGAAGTCCGAAGGGCTGCAGGCGCCCCTCTTGCGCCGACCCGAAGTCGATCCGGAAATCGCCATCGACCTTTACATGGTGGTCAGCCAGGCGCTGCGCCAGGAGATCGCGAGCAAATTCGTCATCTCGGGCCATGTCTTCGACCAGGCGCTGGAAGGCCTGATCCACGAGCTTAGCAACGAGGCCAAGGGCCTGCGCGAAACCACGCCCGACATGATCGTGCTTGCCAAGCGCTTCACCGAGCGCAAGGACAATACGCCCGACCTCATGATCAAGACGCTGCGCCGCGGCCAGGTGGGCTTCTTCGTGGCGCTCTTCGCCGAGCGCGCGACGATGTCGCCCGAAAACGTGGTGAAACTGATCCAGAAAGACGGCGGACGGCCCTTTGTCGTGGCCTGCCGCTACATAAACATGATGAAATCGGAATTTGCGTCGATCTTCCTGCTCAGCCGCGGCATCCGCACCGGCGACAAGATCGTCGACCAGCGCGAGCTGGCCCAGGCGCTCAAGAACTTCGACGCGATGAAGGATTTCGACGTCCAGCGCATCATGAAAAGCTGGCTGAAGAACCCCGAGCTTATCTAAAGACTAACCCTTTTGTTGCATTAAAACCTGCCCCGGTCGCCCCAGGGCAGGTTTTTTCTGTTATTTGTTCTTCCGCTTTTTCGCGGCGACCGGATGGCCACTCGCCTTTTGCGGCAGGAAGAAGATGCAGGCCGCGATGAGGGCGGCCAGCGCCGCCGAAATCCAGAAACGCCCGATGTCATATCCGCCTTTCTCAACCGGCTTGTCGAGCAGGTCGCCCAGCGTCGCGCCCAGGGGCCGCGTCAGGATAAAGGCAGCCCAGAACAGCGCAGTGCGGGACATTTTTGTATAGAACCAGGCGGCCGCGATCAGGGCAAGGCCGGCGGCGAAGACAAGCGCGCCGCGTTCGTAGCCGAAGTCATTCGTATCCGCCATCCAGTCGCCGAGCGCGGTGCCGAGCGTCTGCGAAAACAGGATCACCGTCCAATAGAATATTTCCACGCGCGGCGTGGCGACCGTGTCGACGGAGACCGAGCCTTCCGATTTTTTCCAGACGGCCAGCGACAGCATCAGCAGGACAAAAAGAGTCGCCGAGCCGCCGGAATAGCCGATGCCGAGCGAACGGTCGGCGAAATCGGCCATCGTCGTACCGAGCGTCGTCGTCGCGACGATAGTGATCCAGTAGACGGCCGGATGGAACGCCTTCGCCTGGATCTGCGCGATCACGGCGGCGGCGAAAATGCCCGCGAAGATCATCGAGGAGACGGCATAGCCGAGATTCAGCGTCATCGACAGCGCGTCGCCGCCCGTCTCTCCCAGTGTCGTGCAGAGGATCTTGATGACCCAGAAGGTGAGGGTGACTTCGGGAACCTTGCTGAGGGTCTCCTTTGCCGCCTTGCGGTTCTTCATTTCGGGCCCAGCCCGTCAAAGGCGCCGCGGATATGGCTGAACAGCTTCGCGACGGGGTCGCCTTCGTCGCCACAGCTGTAGGAGCGGATATAACCTTTTTCCACCTGCATCTCGACGAAGCCATAGACAAGCCCGGTCTCGGGCTTGCATTGCGTATAATTCTTCGCGGGGGCGCCGACGGCCTTGTCGCCGAGCTGCGCCAGCGCATCGACCTCGGCCTTATCGGTGGAGGTGAGGAAGGTATAAACCATCATGTAGGTCTCCTTGCCGAACATGCTGGCGATGACGGTGCCGTCGGAGAAAACGTGGTAATCCTTAATGTTGCCTTTCAGCGGCGTGTAATAAGCATGCACGTAAAAATTCTGCGCGGCCGAACCTTTGTCAAAGGCCGCCGCCGTCGCCTGGAACAGCGGGATGAACTTCGCGTCGACAGGGTCGGAGGAATTGTAGGAGAAGAATTTCTCCCCGTCGTAATAGTACAGGCTCTCCGGGTCGGAAGTGCGCGCGGTCGAAGCGGCGGCGCCTTCGAAGATCGCGCCGGCCTGCGCGAAGAGGCCGGCCACATCCGTCTTGCGGACGGAAATGGCTGCGGAGGAGTCCTGTTCCGGCGCGTCGATCTGCTTCTTCACGATCTGGCCGTCGGACAGGGCGACGTATTCGATGAAGCATTCCTTGCCCTTGCAGTCGGGGATCTCCTTGACGATCTCGAAATATTTCAGCTCGCCCGCACAGGCGGGGGTGCAGAAAGCGAAAAGCGCCAGAAGGAACAGGATGCGGATTTCAGCCTGCCTTGCGCAGCTGCGCTGCGCGGTCCTGGAGGATCTGCACGCCCGGCAGGGTCTTGCCTTCGCACCATTCGAGGAAGGCGCCGCCCGCGGTCGAGACATAGGTCATCTTGTCCTCGACGCCGGCGTGGGCGAGGGCCGAGACCGTGTCGCCGCCGCCCGCCACGCTGACAAGCTTCTTCTGCTGCGTCAGGTCGGCGACTGTTTTCGCCAGCGCCGTTGTGCCCTGGTCGAAGGGCGGCGTTTCGAAGGCGCCCATCGGACCGTTCCACAGTACCGTCTTTGCGCCGCTCACGACGCCGTTTAAGGAAGAAACGGTCTCCTTGCCGATGTCGAGCATCATCTGGTTGTCGTGCACGTTCTCGACCGCGATATTCTCGACGGGCGGATTGGCGCGGAATTCTTTCGAGACGACCGCGTCGACGGGCAGGACGATTTTGCAGTTGTGGCCCTTGGCCGTCTGCATGATCTTGAGCGCCTGTTCCTTCATGTCGCGCTCGCACAGCGACTTGCCCACGGGCGCGCCCTGCGCCGCGAGGAAAGTGTTCGCCATGCCGCCGCCCAGCGCCAGCACGTCGATCTTGGTGACGAGGTTGTTGAGAAGGTCGAGCTTGGTGGAAATCTTCGCGCCGCCGACGATGGCGACGACCGGGCGCTGCGGGTTTTCGAGCGCGCTGCCCAGCGCGTTCAGCTCGGCTTCCATCAGGCGGCCCGCATAGGCGGGCAGGAGCTTGGCGATGCCGTGCGTCGTCGCATGCGCGCGATGGGCGCAGGAAAAGGCATCATTGACGTAGACCTGGCCGAGCGAGGCGATTTTTCCCGCAAAGGCCGGATCGTCCTTTTCCTCCTCGGGATAGAAGCGCACGTTTTCGAGCAGGATCGTGTCGCCGTCCTGCATCTTCGCGATCGCCGCTACGGGTTCTTCGCCGATGCAGTCGTTCACGAAGCCGACCGGCTTGCCGTAGATTTCCGACAGCGCCTTGCCGACAGGGGCGAGCGACATCGAGGCATCCTTGCCTTTCGGCCGCCCGAAATGCGACAGGATCACGGTGCGCGCGCCTTTTTGCGACAATTCTTTCAGGGTCGGAACAAGGCGTTCGATCCGCGTGGCATCGGAAACCTTTCCGTCCTGCATGGGCACGTTCAGGTCCGCGCGCAGCAATACGGTTTTGCCTTTAGGCGCAAGGTCGTCCAGTGTGAGAAATCTTTTCATGACACCCTCGTTGTGGATTTGCAGTTGTAAAATATAAAAACTTACTTCTTCAGGCTCTGGTCCACGGCCGTGTCCGCCACCGGCGGCATGTCGGGCGGCGGAGCCGCAGCAGGCGCCACCGGCATTGCGGCGGGCAGCGGAATGACAGGCGCAGCCGCGGTCGCAGCGGCTTTCGGTCTGCCCGAGAACAGGTTCAGCGGGATCGTGTACACGAGGCTGATCACCTCGGTGCGGTCCTTGCGCTGGAGCGACTGGCCGTTGCCGATGCCCGCAAAGCTCACGCCGATGCGGCTCTTGTCCTCGAACTCGTAAGCGACTTCGGCGGCGGCGCGGAAGGCGAGAACCTGGCCCAGGTTCTTGCCGTCACCCTTGCCATAGGCGCCGACGGAGAACGACGGCATCAGGAAAACATGCTTGGTGATGTGGAACGGCGTGCCCAATCCGCCGTAAGCCATCGTCGAGCCGCGCGTCGTGACCATCGCGCCAAACAACGGCTGCAGCACGCCGATAATCCTGACGCCGGGCTGCCATTCGAGATTGAAGGACGCGCCCATATGGCCGCGTTCCTGCGGATTATAGGCGCCGATGCTGAGGCCGAAGAACGAGGTTTCAGGTTGCACCTCGACGACGCGCATCTCAGGCGCGGGCGGCGGCGCTACGGCTGGCGGCGGCGTCTGCTCGATCACCGGCTCGGGCGGCGGAGTGACGGGGACGGGCGGTTCCTTGTTCTGGATCTGGTCGATGGCCTTGTCGAGCGGCGTCGCGGGAGCGGGAGGTTTTTCCATGCCGTCGGCGAGAGCCGGGGAGGCGAACGCGACAGAACCAAGCATCATGGCGCTGATAGCGGCGGCGGCTAATTTTTTGTAACCCACGGTCGAGTGGCTCCCTGAAGAATCTCCAATAAATTCAATATGGACGGAGTCATTTTCCGAGGCAAGGAAAAACGCCCGGCGGGATTATCGCAACTATGCGGTCTTCGATTGAATCGCGCGGAAGTTGTTCGTCGCGCGCACGAGCGCACTTAAAATTCCCGGCTCGAACGCGGAATGGCCGGCATCGGGCACCAGGACGAATTCCGCTTCGGGCCAGGCGGCGCGCAGTTCGAACGCGGTTTCCGCGGGGCACACCATGTCGTAGCGCCCTTGTATGATTGTTGCGGGAATGTGACGTATTTTATCAACATTCTTGAGCAAATAATTGTCGGGATTGAATTTATTGTGGATGAAATAATGCGCTTCGATGCGCGAAATCGGCAGCGCGTGCTCGGGCGTTTTCGCTTCTTCCGCGACGCCCGGGCGCTGGATGAGGGTGCAGCAGAGGCTTTCGTAAGCGGACCAGGTCTGCGCCGCCTTGAGGCGGATAGCGGGATCCTTGTGCGTCAGCAGCTTGTAGTAATTATTCAGGATATCGCCACGCTCATTTGCCGGAAGCAGGCCCGCGAACTCGCTCCAGACGTCGGGAAAAACGGTCTTAATTCCATACAGAAACCAATCAATCTCCCGCTGCATCATCAAAAAGATGCCGCGCAGCGTCAGGCTGAGTACCTTCGACGGATGCGCGATCGCATAGGCGAGGGCGAGCGTCGAGCCCCAGGAGCCGCCGAACACATGCCACCTGGCGATGCCCAGCTTTTCGCGCAGCTTCTCCATGTCGGAGATGAGGAGATCGGTCGTGTTGTCGCGCAACTCGGCATGCGGGGTCGAGCGACCGGCGCCGCGCTGGTCGAAAATAATGATGCGGTAATGGAGCGGGTCGAAGAACTGGCGGTGCCGCGGGCTCGATCCGGCGCCGGGACCGCCGTGCAGAAAGACCACCGGCGCGCCGTCCTTCCGGCCCGATTGCTCGTAATAAATGGAATGGATGCCGTCGACGCTCAAGTAACCTGTCTCAAAAGGCATGAGAGGAGGATAGGGCGACAGCAGGCCGGCGGGTGAAAGTGTCATTTTTCTTTTTAGAAAGTCTTGGGTATGCCGTCGGGCAGTTCCATCTGCTCCGGATGCGTCAGGTGGATATAAGGCGTGCCGGCCCACGAACCGGCCGGCATTCCATCGACCCAGCCGCGGACGCGCATGCGGCTGTGCGCAAGCCAGCTGAAATCAAACGGGCGGCGCACCGGGTCGCTTGAGAAATCCTTGAACATCCAGCTGTCCTGCATCTTGACCGCGACCGTGAGCGCGCGATGCTGATTGTCGTGTTCGAAGCCGAAGGCGTAAAAGGCCCAGCCGTTGTTGTATTTGAAATACTTCGGCGTGCCTTCGAAAATGACGAACTTGCCGACAGTGCCGGGCATGTTGCCTTCATTGTGGACTTTATATTCGGGCGACGACCAGAAGCCGACCTTCTTGGCGCGGGCAGGAATTTCGTATTTATAAAGCGTCTCGATCAGGTCGCGGTTGGTGGGAGAGCTGTCGACCCAGGCAAGCCCCGCGCTTACCAGCGCCTGCTCGACCCAAGTGCCGTCTTCCAGCACGACATGGACGATTTCGTTGCCGTGCTCGTCGGCCTGGCCTTCCTGCGGAAGGGTCTTGTTCGCGTAGAGGCCGACCGTTTTGCCCATGACCAGCTCTTCAAGCTTGTCGCGCGCCATGCGGTCATAGGGCAGCGGAACCCGGATGCCGTCGAGAATGAAGACAGCGCCGTTTTCAAGCTGGATCTGGGTGGATTTCAGCACGGCCTTGACCTTGCCGACTTCAACGAGATCCATGCAGTTGGTATCCGTCGGAACCGTTTTGCAGGGAACATACTCGGCTATCGTCCTTACCCTGGGCGCGGCGGACGCAGGTCCGGTGCAGGCGGCCATCAGGCCGATGATCAGCAGACAGGAAAATAAGATGCGCATTGTCATACCCCCCGGTATTCAGAGATGATGCCCTCAATTCAGAAATTAACACAGGCGCGAGGGCATTGACAATTCCCCCGGGAAAGGACGGTTTTCCGTCCTCCGTCTAGCGTTCGTGGAACAGGGCGGCGCGATCCACGCCGGCATCCCGCGCTTTAACGAGGATGGCGGCCTTGAGCTTGTCCATCGCCCGTTGCTCAAGCTGGCGCACGCGCTCCTTGGAAATGCCGAGCTGTTTCCCTAAGTCTTCGAGGGTCACGACTTCATCCCCCATGCGGCGCTCCTGAATTATGGTGCGTTCGCGCGGGGACAATTCGCCCAGGGCTTCGCTGAGCCATTTAGAGCGGGTGGCGTTGTCCTTCATGCCGATGACGACGTCTTCCGGGTTCGGCGCGGCGTCGGCAAGCAGGTCCTGCCACTCGTTTTCGCCTTCCTGGCCGATCGGGCTGTTGAGGGACTGGTCGCCGCCGTTCATGCGGGCTTCCATTTCCATGACTTCTTTTTTCTCGACGCCCAGTTCCTTCGCGATCGAATTGACCGCGTCGCTGTCGAGATAATCGCGCGCCGACTGGCCGTCGATGCGCGCGCGCAGGCGGCGCAGGTTGAAGAACAGGGCTTTCTGCGCGGCGGTCGTGCCGGTACGCACGATCGACCAGTTGCGCAGCACATAGTCCTGGATCTGGGCTTTCACCCACCAGGAGGCATAGGTCGAAAAACGGTTTTCAAGCGAGGGATCGAAACGCGCGGCCGCTTCCATCAGGCCGATGTTGCCTTCCTGGATCAGGTCGCCCATGGGCAGGCCGTAGTTGCGGAATTTCGCGGCGATAGCGACCACGAGGCGCGTATAAGAGCGGATGAGCTCATGCAGCGCTTTTTCGTCGTGCTTTTCCTTCCAGCGGCGGGCGAGCGAAAGCTCGTGGCCGCGTTCGAGCAACGGCTCGTCCATGGCCTGCCGGATGTATCTCAGGTTCGCTTGTTGCGTCGTCGGATCATCGAGGTATGCCATGGCTTCCCTTTGCTTTCTCTTACCGGTTTTTTTTATGGGGCGTTGGGGTAGTAGCTTAAGCTCAAATCGTTAAATTTTGGTTTCTTATGCTTCTTATGTTTCTTATACGCGCCCGTCCCCCCATTGGATGTTCGCACGACCAAATATAATAGTTACAATCATTTAAGGCTTTGAAATTAGCCATATATAGCCGCTTCGCCGAAATTCCAGCGGGTTGCATAAATTTAAGGGAAGCGAAGGATTTCAGGCGGCGAGGATCTCGATGATTTCACCCACATTCGAGATCTGCGCGCAGACGAGTTTTCCGCCATGTCCGCAACCGCCGTCGAGGCTGATGAAAGAGGGCGTCACATGGATGCCCTGGCGCTCGGGATCATGGCCGCGGATGACCGAGCGGAACGGGGAATAGGGCGCGCCCAGCTGGTTGAAGCCCTTGAAGGCCCACCAGAACTGGTCGCCCTGCGCCGCGAGCGGCTTGTCGGGATCGAGGCCGGCATGCACGAAGAGCAGATTGTTGTCGTTGCTGTGCGGGTGCTCGGTAAACGCCGCCAGGCGCAGGACCGTGAAGAATTTTTCGTGGCCCTGCTCGGCGCGGATACGGTTTTTCAGCGCCATCGACCAGCGCGTCAGATTGAGGATGCCCTCGCGCGAAATCCGCGACAGCTCCGTGAGCGACGCGCCGTAGGCCTGCAGGATGCTGTCGATATCGGGATGGCGCTTCGCCATCCATTCGATAACTTGCCCTGCATTTGGCGCAAATTGAATCTGCAGCAGTTTGCCGAAAAGCTCTTCCTGCTGTCCGCGCAGATAGACGATATCCTCGGCCATAACGCCGGGCTTGGCCATCAGGGTGCGGCGGAAATGCAGGATCTCGTCGAGCGTCTGCAGCGGTTTCGCCTTCGCGCCGCCAAGATAATTGCCAGTATAGATCAGCCGGTCGCCCGGGCAAAACTTGTCGTAAAGGGATTGATGTACGGAGACGAGCCGTTCCAGTTCGCCATGGATCGCGGAGACGACCCAGATTTTGTTCGGATGCCCGAGGTTGGAGAACTTCGTTTTAAACGACATGAGGCCAGAATAGACCTCATATCAGGAAAATAAAAGGGGAGATGATTTGGCATAAATTGCGGACGGGTGACGAAGCGCTGGGGCTATCATTACATGCCGGGTTTCGGCGGGGGCGATTTTGTCTCGGCGGCCGAAGCGAGCGGTACCGTGCCGGAAGACGGCATGCCGAGCGCAAGCGGTGACGTCAGCGACTGGCCGGAGGGCGCGACCGGACCGAAGAACTTCGTCTCCGAGACGGACTTGTTGTCCACGATCGAAGTTTTGAAACAGTTGAACATGCTGTAGAAGTCATCATCGGAGGAAAGGGTGAGCGAAGACGCGGTATTGGCAGAAGCCATTGGCGTTCCGATGCCAGTTCCCGATGTGTCGGCGATCGTGTACTTGCTCGTGTCGATGGTCAGCCCCGTGCCGGCAATGGGAGTCGTCGCTTTTGACGGCGTGACCGCGGTTGCAGACGGAGGCCCCCCTTGCGAAAGATCCGTCGTCGTAGCCGGAACTCTGATGTCGAGCGTTGCGGCTCCTGTATCGATCTTGACGACAGGCGCAGCCGCCGTTTTGGCAGGCGCTGAATCATCATCGCCGTCGATGGAAATGCTGGCGCCTTTGCCGGATGGGACGTAGGTCGTGTTGTTGTCCATGGCCTTTTTCAATTCGGCCTTATAATCCACGCCGGGCTGCGCGTCATATTTCACGCCGTCCGCCGTCCAAAGCGAGCCGGAGGTATCGATATAATTGCCCTTGGCGTCCATGAAAGTGCCGTCGGGCCAGGTATAATTGCCTTTCGGGTCGGTGTAGCCGCCTTTGGCGTCGTAATATCCGCCCGTGGGATCCCAATAGCCGCCTTTATTGTCGTAGTAGCCGCCGTTTGAATCCCAGTAGCCGTTGTTCTTCGTGTCGGCATACCAGGTGTCGCTGGTTCCCGCGCCGGCGGGTACACCGGGCGTGGCCGAAGAGGCGCCCGCCTGCTGTGTCTTCACAGTATCCTTCGCGGCCGCGACGTCGGCGGCCGTCGGCGCGCCCTGCGCCACATGGACATGGCCGATGGCTTTCGTCGCATCGGTCGCTGAAATGGCAGTCAGCCCGTCTTTGCCGGATGCCGTGCGCGCGGTCTGGAATTCCTGTTCAAGCGCCAGATGCTGGTCGCGGGCCGCCTTGATTTTCGCCTGCGCCGCCTCGATTTCCGCCTTGGTCACAGGCGCCTGCAGCGACTTGCCGTTTTCCTGGCGCGTCGCGACGACCTGGTTGGACACGGCCTGGACTTCTTTCGTGACAGGCGCGCCTGTGTTCTGCAGAGCGCCGCCTGCGCTCGAGTTCGCAGCCTTCGCATTGATGTGGATCGTGCCAGTCTTGCCCGCCATATGGTTCGCGACGGCCGTGTCAATCTTCACCAGGGCCTTCACGTCCTCCGGCTTGGTCACGCCCTTTGGCGGCTTGCGCTCGGTGCCGTCGGCAAGCGTATATTTATTTGTCTTCGCATCGTAGAGCGATCCGTTCGTGCTCTTATAAGAGCCGTCCTTGAGTTCGTAACCGCCCCAGTTATCGTAATGTCCGCCGAATTTGTCGTGGAATTCGCCGTCGCTGTGGAAGAGGCCATACTGATCTTCGAAGAAAACGCCGGACATGGGCCTGCGATCGCCGCCCAGGACGACCCCGTCGCCGTTAACGTCGGTGTGCTCGTTCAGTTCGCGGCGGGCGTTTGCCAGCTTGATCTGGGCAAGGGCGACGTAGTCGCCGTCTGCTTCCGCGTCGAATACCGTAACGGGAGGTTGCGTCTTGCGTTGCCTGGGACCAACGAAATGGGAAGCGGGTACGCCCGTGTCGTCCAGGTTCTGGCCATCAGTTGTCACGTCAGCATCCGCCATGAAGCCCTACCCCAACATGGAAACTACTGAGAATATACTATCTGTAAACCATTAAAATTATGTTAAAGAACGGGTGGGATAGGCTGACTCTCTGATTTTACGATGCTTTTCCGCGACATAAATGAGAGAACCGTAAACCGGCTTGGGCGGCGGATTCGCGTTGACCATAATATATAGCCAGCCTATAAAACAGGTTATGAAACACAAGCAGCAGGCAAGCCTGATCACACGTGGTCTTATTATCCGGGAGCCGTGGATCAGCATGATCCTCGACGGTAGCAAGGATTGGGAAATGCGCACAAGCGCGACCAAGATCCGCGGGCCCGTGGCGCTGATTGCCGCCGGCAGCGGGCAGATCATCGGGGTTGCGAACCTGAGCGATGTGAAGGGCCCATTCAGCCACGCCCAGATGGCTTTTAACCAGGTGCGTCACCGCATCCCGGCCGAAGAGATCGGCAAGGGCGAGGGCGCGCGCTGGAATACGGCTTGGGTCATGACCGAGGCGCGGCGTCTCGAAAAGCCTATCCCTTATGATCATCCGTCGGGCGCGGTGATCTGGGTCGCGCTGGATGAGCGGGTGCAGCAGCAGCTGGCCGCCGCCCTGGCGAAAAAACCATCGGCACCCGCCCTCCGGTCGCGATAAAATTTCCAAAAAACTTGTTGATACAAAGGCATACAGTGCAGATATGCGCGAACTATTAAATTGACATAATATTTCAAATTTGCTAGTGTCTTTGAATTATTTTGTTTTTTGAGGTCTGCGTGAAAGTGCTGAAGTCGGCATTTAAACATATGTCCAGGAAGCTGCGCGGCACGGACTTGCCGAAGCAGAAGGGCATCATGAGCTACGACCTCAAGCCAATCGCCGAGGCGGTACAGGCCGTGGACATGTCCGCGCTGACGTTTTTTGTCTCCAAATACGAAATGAAGTCCATCATCGAGGTGACGCGTTCCTTCACTAACGGCTGGTCGTTCCTGCATTACGCCGCGAAGCGGGGGCAGGGCGACGTCCTGAAATTTTTCATCGAGCACGGCGCGGACGCGAATGACCGCGATCGCCGCGGCGCAACGCCCCTGCATGTCGCGGCCGCCAACGGCCATAAGGCGACTGTGGCGCTACTCCTCGCCAGCGGCGCCAACCTCGAACTCACCGATGCCGACGGCAACACGGCGCAACGCCTGGCGGAAGAACAGGGACACAAGATCGTGTCCGCCCTGCTCAAAAAGGAAACCGAGGATCACCGGGACCGCCACTGGAAACTGAAGACTGAGGTGAAGGTGCGCCGGCGCATCCACCTCAGGAAGGCAGGGTCATGACCCTGCCGCCTTTCGACGATATCAAGCATTTCATGAATGCCGCCTGGGACGGCGACATGCCGGGGCTCGACGCCTTCATTCAGAAATATCCCGGCGCGCTGGAAGTCACGAAGGGCGAGCCGATGGCCTATACCGCCCTTATGTGGGCAGCGCGCAGCGGCCAGACGGAGTCCATCGAGACGTTGCTGGCGCACGGCGCGAAGATTGAGGCGCGCGACATGCACGGCCAGACGCCGCTGATCATCGCTGCCGCGCGCGGCAATATGTCCGCCACCGAGACGCTGATAAAGCGCGGCGCCGATATCTTTGCGACAGACGAAAAGGGACGGAATGCGGCGGACAGCGCCCGCGCGGCCGGCATGGCGCTCACGGCCGCACTGCTGGACGAGGCAATCCGGACGCGGGCGGAGGCGCAGGCAGCGCACGTGCGCGCCGAACAGGCGGCTCTCGATCTCAGCGCGGAAAATTTCCGCGAGCACATGCGCGCGAACGCGCGGTCGGCGAAGTTTCGCCTCAAAGGGGGAAGCGCATGAATAACGCCAACGCCGCAACCTTCAACGCCGCCGCGGGCGGCATCACGCCCGAAGTCATCGCGGATTTCATGGAGATCGCGGCGCACGGCTCGAACGTTGCCCTCATGGAGATGATCGACAAGCACGGTCCCGGTCTTTTGCATGTCCGCGACAAGGAAGACCGGACGGCGCTCATCAACGCCGTGCGCGTGGGCCATAGCGGCGCCATCCACCTGCTTGTGAAAGCGGGCGCCGACATCGATGCGCCGGACGGCGACGGCGTCACGGCCGTAATGATTGCCGCGCGCAGCGGGTTCAAGGCTATCGTGCAGATGCTGATCGACCGCGGCGCCGATATGGGCTTTATGGACCTGCAGGGGCGCACCGTCCTGCATCACGGGGTGTCCCACCGCAACAACAACGACCACAAGCACCCGATGTCGAAAAAGAAGAAGGAACTCATCAAATTATTGTTGGAGCGCGGCGTGCGCACCGACATCACCGACAACAAGGGTTCCACCGCCGAGGCATTGGCGCGCCGTTTCGGCTACAAGGCCGAGGCCGACATGATCCTGGCCGAGGAAAAGCGGCGCCGCGAGGAACGGGCCGCGCAGATATCGCTCTTTACCGAGGGGCTGCCGGAGGCAGTGACCATGAAACGCCTGAAGCTGGCCCACCGCCACCACGGCTCCTGGAAGCGCTGAAGACGTGTTATGTCACCCGGTTTAAGCCGCGGGGACGCATTTTACAATTTTAACGGAACATGGATATAATGGGCCTGCTTTTTTTTCGGGGCGCAATTTCGTGCGCCTCCAAGATAGAAGGATTTGCCCCATGCGCACCATTGTTCCCGTATGCCTTGCGATTGTATTCCTGACGGCCGCCATGGTTGCCGCCCACGCGCAGGACGAGACGGAAGTGCTGCCGGGACTGACGCCGCCCAGCGTTTCGTCCAACGCCAATAATGACGACATGCTGGAAGCCAAGCAGAAGTCCGCAGCGCCGGCTAGCACGGCAACGGCTGCGCCGCAAATCGCGAAGCCGAAAGACGTTCATTCGGTCATCGTGCAGGCCTATGAAGGCAATCGCGTCGCGCAATACGAGCTGGGCGTGCTCCTGCTCAACGGGGTCGGCGTGGCGAAGGACGAGAAGAAGGCCGCGACATGGTTCCTGCGCGCGGCCAACCAGGGCGTTCCCGAGGCGCAGTGGGAGACGGCCCAGCTTCAGTTGCAGGGCATCGCGCAGGGCGGCAAAAGCTCCACTTACAAATGGATGCTGCTATCCGAGGGCAAGAACCCCGAGCGTATCGCCGCCCGCAAGAAAGTCGAGCAGGATATCCCGCCTGAGCTCGCCGCCATCATTCAGAAGCAGGCGGCCACCTGGCAGCCGACGATCGAGCCTTTCAAGGCTTACGGTTCCAAGTGATGCACCGTCCGGGCTGACCGCCGGACCGTTCCTTTTGGCAGTTTGACAGGGGACGCGGCCTTGATTATGGTTTGCGCATCCGAACACATTGGCGGGAGCGCATATGAAAGTCCTGATTATCGGCGGCACCGGTTTCATCAGCGGGCAGATCGCGGAAAAAGCCGCGGCTGCGGGGCACGAAGTGGTGCTCTTCAACCGCGGGCTGCGTAATCCTTCCGCGCCTTACGATGTCATCAATGGCGATGCGAAAGACCTCAAGGCATTCAAGGCCGACCTTCTGGCTGCCAAGCCCGATGTCGTCGTCCACTGCATCGCTTATAACGAGCGCCAGGCGAACGACCTCGTCTCCGTGTTCGAAGGCACGAAGGCGCATGTCATCGCGCTCAGCTCGGCCGACAGCTATGAAGCCTTCCAGCGCCTCAACCGCGGGGAAGAGGCCGACCAGCCCGTGCGCGAGACATCCGAGACCAGCAGGACGCAGCACTATTTGAAATCCTTCGGGCTGCCCGACTACGACAAGAACCTCATGACAAGCGCGCTGCTTGATGCGCATAAAACCGGCAAGATCGAGGCAACCGTATTTCGCGTGCCGATGGTCTACGGTCCCGGGGATCCGCAATATGCCTACCGCCACGGCCGCATTATCCGGCATATCGTCGACAGCAAGCCCGAGATCGTCATGTCGGCGACTGAGCAGGCGCAGATTTTCACCTACGGCTACGTCGAGAATGTCGCCGCCGCGGTGGTGCACAGCTTCGGGCGTCCCGAGGTCAAAGGGCAGGTTTACAATCTCGGCGAGGAAGAGGTGCGCACGCAGCGCCGCTGGGCCGAGCTGTATGCCGAAAACGCCGGGCATACCTTCAAATTCCGCATCGTCCCGCCCGAGGCGCTCGGCGGCGCAAACGATGAGCATCCGCGCAATTTCGTCATGGATTGTTCCAGGTTCCGCCTCGACACCGGGTTCACCGAACCCGTGGACCTGAAAGAGGCGATCAAACGCACCCACGACTGGGCGGTACAGCACCCCGAGGCGCTGAACAAGGTAAAGGTTTCCTATGGTGATGAAAAATCACTCGCCGATGCCTATGATGCGCAGATGAAGAAGCTGCTGCAAAAACCCGCGCCGCCCGCGCCATGAGAAACAGCGCCGACATAGGCTTCCTTTTTATCGCGCTCCTGGGGCTGCTTATCGCCATGCCGGCATGGGCGCAGCTGTCGCAGGCGCCCTCGGATGTTCCGACGATGCAGAACCTTGCGCTGCAGGGCGACAGCAATGCGCAGCTCAATCTCGGCAATTATTATGCGACGCCGCAAAACGCGGCGCCCGATTTCACCATGGCGGCGATCTGGTATCGCAAGGCAGCCGACCAGGGCAATGCCGAGGCGCAGTATCGTCTTGGCGATCTCTATTATCGCGGCAAAGGCGTGCCCCAGCAGAGTTACGAGGACGCTTATTTCTGGTTCACCCTGGCATCCCGGGCAGGCCCCGCCGCCTATGCCGTGGACCTCGATGAAACCGCGCGCCACCTGACCGACGCGCAGATTGCCGCGATCAAGCAACGTGCCGACGATTGGAAGCCGGTTTCAAGTAAATAAGATACTGAAACTATGAAGGAAATTGTTTAAGCGACAATTTTCGTAATATAGGGTATAATACTAATATGCAGTCGAAATTCTTTAATGTGGACGATTGGGAAACCGTCGACGTGACGTCAACGGGCATTGGCATCGGGGCCGGTATGGCCGACCCGGCCTCGTCCATTGGCTTCAGCATTTTCATGTCCGGCGAAGCCGGTACGCCCGTCAGCAAGGAAAACGACCAAGCCGAACCGGCAAACAGCTCCGGCTCGGCCCTCGCGGGATCGCCTTCGCCCTCGCCCAAGCGATCGAAGGACGCCTATGCCAACAAGAACATCTTCATCGGCATGGCGCCGCCCAAGCCCAGCTGGGTCCAGGAAAACTATTAATATTTGATCTTCGGGCCTTTCGGCAGGCGGCGCGGATCAAAGGCACCAAGGGCAGGTTGCGCCCGCTCGACGACGTCGCTGATCAGCATCACATCAGGATGATGGCGTGACGCGAGGCGTTCCGCCGCCGCTTTTGTGATCTGCACGTCGAACACATGCAGCGTCACGGTGCCGCCGTTTTCGATGTCGCGCAGGTTCACCGTGCCGGGATAGGCGGGCATGTTCGCGGCATTGAAGTCGCCGTCGTTAAGCCCGAACTTATCCGTCGCGCGGGCGCGGATATGCGCGCTGCGGCTTTCGGTGGAGGATGCGGGAACGTCTTCGGCGTCGCGGAAGGACAGGACCTTCCACTCGTTTTTGTCAGTCATGATGGTAAGTGCCTTTCGTTATCTCTTGGGACCTTGCGGGGGAAGGGCGATGATGAAGGGGATGGCATTGCCCTGTCCATCGACCTTCTTGACGTCGGTCGCAACGTAATCGCTTTCCTGGAGGCAGGACAGTTTCCATTTCACCTGGCGGTAGGTGATTTCCACGCGCTCATGCGTGCGCTCGGCTTCCTCGAATTTCGGCAGCAGATCCTTGTTCATCACGGTGAAGTCGAACGCCGACGTCACCTGGCCGCGCTGGCCGTCGACCGCGCCGAAGCCGTCCATGTTCATCTGGCCTTCCCAGGTCTTGCAAAGGACGCCCTTGTGGGAGAGCTTGAAGACGGTGCCGGTGCGGGTGCCGTCGGAATAGTCATAGGCCATGTCTTTCACGTAAAGGCCGGTGCCCCCGAGGACGGCGAGGCCGAATGCGGCGCAGAGCGCTTTAGCTTTCCATGACATGTTTCTCTTCCCTTCTTGCGGCGCGCGGCCGCTAAAACTGATTTCGTACCTGTGCATTTTGAGCGTGGAGCGGAAACTCTCTCCTGATGCGTCAGCCGCGGCATGCGATGGCTGCGGAATCGAAATCGATCCGGCGCGCTCATTGGTAGGGACTTATAAACCTGTTTTCAGGTTATGTCAAATTTTTATGGCAAGTTGAATTTGAGCAATAAAAAAGGCGGTCCTTTGCGGGACCGCCCCTTTTACGGATGTTCAATGTCTTAAGCGACGTTGGAGAGAACCGCTTCCAGTTTCTCGGCGGCTTTCTTTTCGTCGATTTTCTCGATCGCGGCGACTTCGCGGGCCAGGCGCTCCAGCGCCGCCTGGTAGATCTGGCGCTCGCTGTAGGACTGCTCGGCTTCGTCGGTGTCCTTGCGCAGGTCGCGCAGAACTTCGGCGATGGCGACCGGGTCGCCCGAGTTGATTTTTGCTTCGTATTCCTGCGCGCGGCGGGACCACATGACGCGCTTGACCTGGCTGCGGCCCTGCAGGGTGCCCAGAGCATCCTTCAGGCGGTCTTTCGACGACAGCTTGCGCAGGCCCGAGGATTTCACCTTCGAAACCGGCAATTTCAGGCGCATACGGTCTTTTTCGAAACAGATGGTGTAAAGCGTGATTTCCATGCCCGCGATCTGCGTGGTTTCGACGCCTTCGACGAGGCCGACGCCATGGGCGGGATAAACGACGAAATCGCCTGCGGTGAAGTCGAGTTTCTCGGGCTTCTTGGCAGGGGCGGGCGCCGGAGCTTCGGCAGCCTTCGCCTTGGGCGCGGGAACGGGAGCCTTCACGGGCGCTTTCGCGGCCTTCTGGGCAGCGGGATTGACCTTCATGGTCGTCTTGCCCTGAACGGTGACTTTAACAGCGGTTGCGGTCTTTTTAGCCGGAGGAAGCTTGGTCGCAACAGGCTTTTTGGCTTTCGCTTTAGCCTTGGTAATCTTTGCCATTGTGCCTCTCAATTACAGAGCGGAATAATTTCCACCCATTTGTATTTGACAGAATTATCTGTGGTATAGCCACACCTCTGCCAGTTAAGAAGGACTATAGCAGAATGTCATAAAAATTCAAGGAGAAAGTTAAAAAATCGTTAAAGACCAGCGGCCTATCAATTGATGTGTTGCGGGATCGATTTTTCGCCTCTGCCAGGGGGCTGAAAAGGCAGTCTGAGCAGAGGGTTCGCGGTATTATTTCCCATAATATTTTTATCGAGGGTTTGCAATAGGTAGGCTCAACAAGGTCATGCACAAGTTCAGGGCGATGCTTATCAGCGACGTCAACCAGGCAGAATGCGAAACAGGGCGGAGGCGGCTCATTGCAAGCGAAGATACAGCATTAAAGTAAGCTGAATAATCCTTGAAATACCTAACATTTTCCAACCAAAAGCGAAGGGGCAGCTTCGCTGGCATCATCAATCACCGGTGCCGGGCTCGGGGCTAAAGTAATCCATCTTGCCCTTCTTGTCCTTGAATTCCTCGGCCTCGGGCAGGGCAGGCTTTTTCTTGGTGATGTTGGGCCAGGGGCCGGTCGAGTACTGTCGGTTCAGCTCGAGGAAGGGCTCGGCCCGCTCGTCCATATCGGTCACGATCGCATCAATGGGGCATTCCGGAATGCAGACGCCGCAGTCAATGCATTCGTCCGGGTTGATGACGAGCGTGTTCTCGCCCTCGTAGAAACAGTCCACGGGGCAGACTTCCACGCAGTCGGTGTACTTGCACTTGATGCAGACGTCGGTGACGACGTAGGTCATAGATGGCTTTCACCCTTCTTTTGAAAGGGTGATATACGCCTTTCGAAGCAAGGGTTCAAGTTCAGTGAATGCCGGGATAGCTGTAGGGCGGGTTCTGCTTGCGGATCTCGACCTGGCCGCCGTTGCGCTCCACCAGTTCTTTGGCGGCCTCGGCCGCTTTCTGCGATGCTGTATCGGGCGCATAGATCACCAGCGCGGCCTTGGCGAAATCGCCGCTGAGCGGTTTTTCGGGCGTGTCAGACATGAAAGGCCTCCGTTTTTTATTTGACATAATTTATCGGAGGGGCGGAGGGCTGTCAAGGGAATTGCGGGAGGTGGGGGTGCGAAAAGCGACCCAGCTTATAAGTTTTGTGATGTCCCAATGAAGCAAAAGTTTCCACCCCGCACTTGTTGCGGGGTCCAAAAGGCCGTCAGGCCGTCACATGAATCAACTATTGCAGTTATGAGACGCGCGGACGCGCTTTTGGACCCCGGAACAAGTCCGGGGTGGGGATGGCTTTTGCTTTCGTTCTGGATCAACAAGCTTGGACACCGGCCAAGAGCGCGCGGAGCAGTGCAGATGGTTTAGGCCTGCATCAAGGATTAACGAGATAAGCCGCGTAAGACTCCGACTTTGGCGTCAGGAAGGTCTGCCAGTTCTGGAAGTCCTTGAACTGGCCGGAAGTCGCCAGGATCTCCTTCAGCACTTTTCCCTTCTCGATGCGCCCGGCGCGGCAGGCGGAGAGGATGCCGAAGAGTTGCACGCCGGTCAGGCCCGCGACGGCGCGGTTTTTCATTTCGTCCACGGCGGCGGCCGGGAACGCGGGAACAGCGCGCTTGTCGAGCGGATCGGATTTGCTGGTATTCAGGATCGCGACCTTACGCATCAACCCCTTGTCGTTCTTGAGCGCCTCGGCGGAGATGCCGAGCTTTTCGATGAGGGCGAGGTATTCGCGGTGGTGGTCCGATAATTCATCGCCCGTGAATTCGAGGGCCTGCTCGATTTCATCGGCATAGTCCGCCGCCTGTCCGATATCGGGCTTCCGCGCGGCAGCGTTGATGGCTTTCGCTTCGACCATGACGAGCAGGTCGCCGTAGCGGCCGATGAGGTCAGCATGCCCCTTGGGGCCGTTTTCGACGGTCATGCCCAGTTCTTCGAGCGCGCGTTTTACCCAGGAGCGGAAGGTTTCCCCGCTGGTGATGAACAGCTGCTTCCAGGTCTGGGAGTCCTGCATGGCCTTGGCGGTTTCTTCTTTGGCCTTGATGCGCTCGGCGATTTCCTCGACCAGCCGGGCGTGCTTCGTGACGAGGAAGGATTCTTCTTCTGAAACGAATTGCTTCAGCCAATCCGGTTCCGGCACGGGTGCCGGCATGGGGGCGGTGGAGGTCTTGCTCATTCCGTAAAATACCCTGATCTAAGGTTTAGTCCCAAAACTCAACCTCCTTAGAATAATAGATTTTTTTAAAACCTTAAACAGGCAAAAAATGCCTTTTGCAGCTTGGTTCGGGCCTACCCCAAATCCTTCAGCTTGAACCAGGTCATCCCGGCCACGAACAGTGGGCGCTTGAGCAGGTCGCCGCCCATGAAATCGCGGTGCTTGACCTTGGCGAAGACGTCGAAGCGCTGGGCCTGCCCGCCGATGGCTTCGGCCAGGATTTTGCCGATGATATTGGTGGCGATGATGCCTTGGCCGCCGAAGCCGTGGGCGTAATAGATCTGCGGGGTGAGGCGCCCCACATCGGGCATGCGGTTGACGGTGAGATCCAGAGGACCGCGCCAGCAATGGTCGATGCGCACCATGCGCATGGCGGGAAATATTTTCGTCATGCGCTGGCGCAGGCGCTCGTCCTGGCCGGGGATGTCCATGTCGCTGTAATTGCAGTTGCCGCCGAACAGCAGCCGGTAATCGCCCGAGAAGCGGTAATAATCCATGATGAAGCGCGCGTCCGACACGGCCACGTCCTTGCTCATCAGGTTGCGCGCGCGGCGCAGGCCCAAAGGTTCCGTCGCGATCATATGCGCGGTCGCGGTGATAGAGCGGCGCGCCAGTATTTCCGCGCCCTTGACGTTCGTGACGCCGGCCAGCACGACGAACTTGCAGTTGACCTTGCCCTGCGCCGTGACAACCTTCGGGGCCTCGCCGGGAATGACCTCGAGCACCTGCGTTTCGTCGTAAATCCGGCAGCCGGCCTTCTGCGCCGCCTGCGCCACCCCCAGCGCGTAGTTGATGGGATGGAAATGCGCGCCCTTGGGGTCGAAGAGGCCGCCGATATAGCTCTTGGTCTTCACGATGTCCTGCACCGCGCGCTCGTCGAGCATTTCGAGATCGTCGTAGCCGATTTTCTTCCAGGCTTCCTTCTCGGCCCGGAGGTCGGCGATGTGATGCTTGTTCATGGCGGCGGTCAGGTGGCCCAGCTTCAGGTCGCACTTGATGCCGTGGGTCGAGATGCGGTTGAGGAGGAGCGCGAGGCCCTCCATCGTAACCTTGTTCATGAAGCCGGCGTCGCTCGCGCCGTACTTCGATGTCATCCAGCCGATGCCCTTCGCGAAGCCGCGGATGATCTGCCCGCCGTTTCTTCCCGAGGCGCTGAACGCGATGCTGCGGCTTTCCAGAAGAGTGACGGAAAATCCTTTCAAGGCAAGCTCCAAAGCCGCGGAAATGCCCGTAAAACCGCCGCCAACCACGCAAATATCGCAGTTGATTTCACTCTTGAGAGTGCCTAAAGTCGCAATCAATCGATTGGCCGATAAAGCATACCAGGGGATATTGTAGATATCCTCACGTTCATTTTTGTGGAGCATGCTTTTTCATATCTGAGGGAGAAAACCCGTGGACAAGCTAGAAGAGTTTATCCGGGAACACAAAATAACGGAAGTGGAATGTCTTGTCCCTGATATGTCCGGCATCGCGCGCGGGAAGATCATTCCCGCCGACAAGCTCCTGCGCATCCTGCGCGAGCGCGGCATGCCCTTGCCAGAATCCGTTTTCGTCCAGACCGTCACGGGCGACTATCCCGACGACCTCGACGACCATATTTCGCCGACATATGGAGACGTGTATATCACGCCTGACATGAATACCGTGCGCCTTGTGCCCTGGTATTCCGAACCGACGGCGCAGATCATCTGCGACGCCTACTACTCCGACGACACGCCGGTGCCGATCTCCTCGCGCCAGTTGCTCAAGATGCTGGTGGGCGAGTATGAGAAACGCGGTTGGACGCCCGTCGTGGCGCCCGAGCTGGAATTTTACCTCGTCGCCGTGAACACGGATTCCGACCTGCCGCTGCAGCCGCCGGTCGGGCGCTCGGGCCGCCAGGAAATCGGCCGCCAGGCGTATGGCATCGACGCCGTCAACGAATTCGATCCGATCTTCGAAGATGTCTATGACTTCTGCGAAAAGCAGAACGTCGACATCGATACCCTGTCGCACGAAGCGGGTGCCGCGCAGATCGAGGTCAACTTCAACCACGGCGATCCGGTCGAGCTCGCCGACCAGGCCTTCCTGTTCAAGCGCACCTCGCGCGAAGTCGCGATGCGCCACGGCGTCTATGCGACCTTCATGGCGCAGCCGATGCAGAACGAGCCGGGATCGGCCATGCACGTCCACCAGTCGGTGGTCAGCCGCAAGACGGGCAAGAACCTGTTCTCGAACGACAACGGCGCGGATACCGAGTTCTTCCGCAATTATATCGGCGGGCTGCAGCGTTACCTGCCGTACGCTATTCCGCTCTTCGCGCCGAACGTGAACAGCTATCGCCGCTTCGGCCACAAGCAGACCGACAGCCCGATCAACGTCGAATGGGGCCTCGACAACCGCACTGCGGGCCTGCGCGTTCCGGTCTCGAAGCCCGAGAACCGCCGCGTCGAAAACCGCCTGCCGGGCGCCGACGGAAATCCGTACCTGACCATCGCGTCCACGCTGGCCTGTGGCTTCCTCGGCCTCATCGAGGAGATCGAGCCCACCGACCAAATCAAGGGCAGCGCCTACAAGAAGCCGCACACGCTCCCCTACCACCTGGCCGACGCGCTCAAGAAGTTCAAGGCCTGCAAGCCGCTCAATGCGCTCTTGGGCGAGCGCTTCGTGAAAAGCTACATCGCGATCAAGGAAGCGGAGTTCAAGGCCTACAACACCGTCATCTCCTCCTGGGAACGCGAGAACCTGCTGCTGAACGTGTAGTGCTTGCCGGCGTCGCGGGCGTCGTTTTTGAGTAAAGGAATCTCAAAATGAAAGTCATCCCGGCGAAAGCCGGGATCTCCGGAGTTTAAATGCCGTATTACATGTACTTCATGTCCAACCAGAAATATGGCGTAATATACACGGGCGTTACGAACGACCTGGTCACTCGTGTGACGCAGCACCGCAGTAAAGTAAAGCCAGGTTTTACGAAGAAATACAATTGCACACGGCTTGTTTACTTCGAGCCTTATGACGATGTCAGGGATGCCATTCACCGGGAAAATGCGTCAAGGAATGGAAGCGCGCCTGGAAGATCGAGCTGATTGAAAAAGAAAATCCCGAGTGGAATGATTTATATGACGAGATACTCAAATAAACTTGTCATCCCGGCGAAAGCCGGCATCTCCGCTGTTTATAAATCCGGAGATCCCGGCTTTCGCCGGGATGACTTTCCGGGTCGAGAAGGCCACCTACAATTGGAGTCCGTATATGCTTAGAGTAATTTTTGCGTTCGCCCTGACACTTCTCTCAGCCGCCGCGCTGGCCGACTCGCCGCGGGAGATCGGGGCGGTGAGCACGGCGTTCCAGCTGATCGGCCCGAACCACAAGATCGTTGTGTCGGCCTTCGAGGACCCGAAGATCAAGGGCATCACCTGCTACATCGCACGGCCCAAGACGGGCGGCGTGAAAGGCGCGCTCGGCCTCGCGGAAGATCCCAGCCTGGGCTCGGTCTCCTGTGTGCAGACGGGGCCCGTCTCCTTCACCGGCAAGATCGACACGGATGAAGAGGGCGAGGAAGTCTTCGACGAAAGCCGCTCGCTGATCTTCAAATCGCTCAAGATCAACCGCCTCTACGATAAGACGAACAACACGCTCGTCTACGTCGTGCGCACCAAGCGCGTCATCGAAGGCTCGCCCATGACCTCGGTCTGCGCGGTCACGCCGATGACTTGGGACGGCGTCGCGCCCGGCAAGCCGGAATTGAAGTAAGATGACGCTTACCGCCGACATCCTCGAGCAGGCGGCGAAGCATAGTTTCGTCCATGTCGGCGACTGGCTGGCGGCGACGCCGGGCGATGTAAACGTGGCCGATGCGAAGGGCTGGACCGTTCTTCATTATTGCGCCGCCGCGGAAGCCGAGGGCAGGGACGTCGAGGATACGGTGCGCCTGCTGCTTGAACAGGGCGCTGATCCGCATCAACCGGATGCACAGGGTGACACGTCCTTCAATATCGCTGCGCCCGCGTCGCCCGTGTCAGGGCGGCTCATGACCAATCACTGGCTCCAGGAAGCGCTGGAGGGCAGGGGGACGAAGAAGCTGAACGACCGTTCCGGCTCGCATGGCTCGACGCTCGCGCAGTACATGGCGAAATGGTCGGCGGACGACGAAATCGAACAGCAGCTGAAGGACGGCGTGGCGCACGGGCTGAAGGTCGACGTGCTGAACGCCAGCGGCTGGACGCCGCTCACCGCCGCCGCCGCCATGGGACGCGCGGCTGCCGTGCGGGCGTTCATCTGGCACTATACCCATGCCGTCGCCTATGCACGGACGACCGAGGCCTATACGGCCTCTTATGCCGGGCAGAAGGTCACCTATGCGGCAGGCCTCAGTGCCGTTGAGGTCGCTTATGCGCGGCTGGAACAGGATCAGAAGGCATCGACCGCATTGAAGGCGGGGTTATGCGCATGCATGGCGATTATCCTGATGCGGAATTGATTCTGCTTCCGCCCCCCGAGTCTTTTCAATAAGCGCAGATGTTCAAAATGAAACGCCGATGCCAATATTTTTCATTATGAAAATTTAAGCGGAAATATTTTGTCTGGGATTTCAGGGAACTGCCGCGCGACCTTCGAATAAGTCTCATTCACCGGTTGTCGCGCCGCGGGGGAGGCGTAGCCTGAATAGGCTTACACATCAACATCAAAAAAAATGGAGGCATTCATGACGAAACCTGCTCCTCAAAAACCGCAGGCCCCGGCGAAACAAGCGCCGAAGCCCTGTTGCCCGAAGCCCTAACCGGCTTCTAGGTTGAACGAACGACGCCCCGCCGGATTGTGATCGGCGGGGCGTTTTTTATTTCCGAATGCAATATCCATATTTAACGAAATTTAACGTATCCCGGATAGACTGGCCTAATCCCGCGAAATGAAAGCGGACAAGGGGATTGGGGATGGGTGTTGTTATCTGGAAAAGGCATAGGGCCTATTTCGGCACGCTGGTCGGGAAGACCAGCTTCGGCATCGCCGCTGAAAATTATGCCCGCTCGGGCTCCCCGGGTGACCTCCAGAAACTGCAATACCAGGCCGCGCTGCGCCGCCGACTCCAGCCGTCGGAAATGGCGCCGCTCGATATCGTCGTCAACCGCGTGATCGAGACGCGCGGGTCGCTGCGCGACCTCGCGATGTTGCGCGCGCTGGTCAGGCCGCGCCGCGCGGCGGCAATCTAGTTTTTTTCGTGTGTGAAAAAAAACGCCCCGGTTTTGAGGCCGGGGCGTTTTGTATTTCTTGCGGAAGAGAAGGCTTAGGAAGCGGCGGCCGCTTCTTCTTCGTCTTTTTTCTTCTTGCCGCCTTTTTCTTCCTTGTCTTTGGTCTTCTTCTTCTCGGAATAGACGAGGACAGGGGGCGTGTTGTTGACGACGTTTTCCGCCTTCACGACGATTTCTTCCACGCCTTCCATGCCGGGCAGCTCGAACATCGTGTCGAGCAGGAGCACTTCAAGGATGGAGCGCAGGCCGCGCGCGCCGGTATTGCGGTCGATCGCTTTCTTGGCAATCTCGGTCAGCGAGTCTTCCTGGAACGTCAGCTTCACGCCTTCGATGTCGAAGAGGCGCGCGTATTGCTTGGTCAGCGCGTTCTTCGGCTCGGTGAGGATCTTGATCAGCGCGGGAATGTCGAGATCTTCCAGCGTTGCAAGGACGGGGAGGCGGCCGATGAATTCGGGGATGAGGCCGAATTTCAGCAGGTCTTCCGTCTGCACTTCGCGCAGGACTTCGCCGGCGCGGCGCTCGTCGGGGCCCTGCACCGCGGCGCCGAAGCCCATCGTGTTCTGGCGGCCGCGGCGCGAGATGATCTTCTCGAGGCCCGCGAAGGCGCCGCCGCAGATGAAGAGGATGTTCGTCGTATCCACCTGCAGGAATTCTTGCTGGGGATGCTTACGTCCGCCCTGCGGGGGAACGGAGGCCAGAGTGCCTTCCATGAGCTTCAGCAACGCCTGCTGCACGCCCTCGCCGGAGACGTCTCGTGTTATAGAGGGATTGTCGGACTTGCGCGAGATTTTATCGACCTCGTCGATGTAGACGATGCCGCGCTGCGCGCGCTCGATGTTGTAGTCGCAGTTCTGCAGCAGCTTGAGGACGATGTTCTCGACGTCTTCGCCGACGTAGCCGGCTTCGGTCAGCGTCGTCGCGTCCGTCATCGTGAACGGCACATCAAGAATCCGCGCCAGCGTCTGGGCGAGCAGGGTTTTGCCCGAGCCCGTGGGGCCGATCAGCAGGATGTTCGACTTGGCAAGCTCGACTTCCGAGGCTTTCGTCAGGCCTTCGTCGATGCGCTTGTAGTGGTTGTGCACGGCGACCGAAAGGACGCGCTTTGCGCGGTCCTGCCCGATGACATAGTCGTCGAGCACTTTCTTGATCTCGCGCGGCGTGGGAATCCCCTTGCCGGACTTGACGAGCTGGGTCTTGTCCTCTTCCTGGATAATATCCATGCAGAGTTCGACGCATTCATTGCATATGAATACGTTAGGGCCCGCAATAAGCTTACGCACCTCATGCTGGCTTTTGCCGCAAAAGGAGCAATACAGCGTATTCTTGGAGTCCCCCGACCCGGTCTTGCTCATTATCTTTTTTCCTTCTCTATTTCGGGCACCCGCCAGTGCTCACAGCTTTAAGATAGAACACCTGCGGATGGTTGCCAACCATTCTCAATAAGGGCGCTAGCAGCTTGTGGATATTCGCAAATTTATGGCGTAATACTGCGCTTACCCTTATTTTAACAGGGTAGGCAGTTAATAAAGGCTTAGCGGTAATATGTCTATAGAAGAATTGGCCGATAATTTCGCCGCGCTGGACGACTGGGAAGACCGGTACAAATACCTGATTGATCTTGGCAATAGCCTGCCCGCCATGGACGATTCCCTGAAAACCGAGGGCGCCAAAGTCAAAGGTTGCATGAGCCAGGTCTGGCTCGTCCTCGGGTGGGATGGTGAGGGCAAGCTCACCATGGCGGCGGACAGCGACGCCCAGATCGTCAAGGGCCTGATTGCCGTGCTGATCGCGATGTTCCGGGGCAAAACGGCGGCGGAAGCGGCGGCGCTCGATGTCGACGGCACCTTCAAAAGCCTGGGACTCGACCAGCATCTGAGCCCGAACCGCCGGAATGGCTTCTTTTCGATGGTAGAAGCAGTGCGCGCCTTTACTTCCCGGCGTACTTGATGGATTTCGCCAGCGTGTCGTACCACTTCTGGAAGGTCGTGTTCTCGACGTTGTAATCCACCCGGATGACCATGATGGTTTCAAGGCCCGACAGGTAGTGCGCGGCGTTGTAATGCAGGCTGTTCGCCTTGTCGACCGAGAAGCCCGTGATGGTCGCCCATTTCAGCGTGTCGGTGCCGGCGGAAAAATGCTCTTCCTCGTTGTCGAGGCTGACGTCCTTGTACAGGTCTTTCAGCGCGCCGAGCATCTTCTCCTTCGTCAATGACAGCAGGAAGTCGCGGTCGGCCTTGAGGAAGGTGATGTCGACGGAAAAAGTGTCGCCCGTGTCGTTGTCGGCGCGCTTGAGCCAGGCATGCTCGCCCACGAAACCGTATTTGGGCGGGTTGTCGAGGAAGGGAATCGGATCGGTCTGATCCGCCCAGATCGTCGAAGCTTTCGGCGGCTCGGGCAGGTCGATGCTGTATTCGGCATCGTTATGGATGTAAACATAGGCCTGGGCCGCGCGCAGGGGCGCGAAAACGAGCAGGCCGAGAAACAGGACAACCCCGAGTGTATGTTTCATAGATTTAGAATCCCCGAATAAAATCATGGGAATGAGTCTAGCAGGTTTTCAAAAAAGTGAATATCCGGACGCTATTTTTTTTCAGCCCAGGTGGCGGGATCGGCCTGCGCCTGCTCTCCGCTTTTCATATTCTTCACCTCATGCGGCTGGCCGTCCTTGAAGGGCGGGAACCACACGTAGGGAATGCCTTTCTTCTCGGCATAGGCGAGCTGCTTTTTGATCTTGGTGTCGGAGTGATAAAGCTCGACGTTATAACCGCGGGTGCGCAGTTTCTGTGCGGTCGCCGAGGCTTCAGCCCGCCGCGCTTCCTCAGGGAGGACGACCAGCAATTGCGTCGGCGACTTGGATCCTGGCTGGATGGCGCCCTTGTCCATTAGCAGGCCGAAGAGGCGCGTGAGGCCGATGGAGACGCCGATGCCGGGCAGTTTCTGGTGGATAAACGAACCGGCCAAGTCGTCATACCGTCCGCCGCCGCCGATCGCCAGCGGATCGCCCTCGCGAAAGCGCGCTTCCAGCACGGTTCCGGTGTAATAATCGAGGCCGCGGATGATGCCGAGATCCGCAACAATGGAACCTTTGGGGAGGTGCGACAGGTTGTCGGTCACGAATTTCAGCTCCGCCACGCCCTGCGTGAGCAGCTCGGACGAGACGCCCAGCGACTGCACCTGCTCGGCGAAGCCTGAATCGGCCGTCTTGATATTGACGAAGGCGAGCGCTTTCTGCGCGACTGTCTCGGACACGCCGGCCGCGGCCAGCATCTTGAGGACGCCGTCGGGGCCGACCTTGTCGAGCTTGTCGAGGGTGCGCGTGACGACGCCCGGATCGTTGATGCCGAGGCCCGCCAGATATCCCATGATGATCTTGCGGTTGCTGATGCGCAGTTCGACGGGCGGGATGCCCAGTTTCTGGTAGGCCTCGAACAGCACGGCCGGCAGCTCGGCATCAAAATGAAGAGGCAAATCGTCGATGTTCACGACGTCGATATCGCACTGGTAGAATTCGCGGTAGCGGCCCTTTTGCGGACGCTCGCCGCGCCAGGATTTCTGCATCTGGTAACGCTTGAAGGGAAACGACAGCGCGCCGAAATGCTGCGCCACATATCTTGCCATCGGGACCGTGAGGTCGAAGTGCAGGGCGAGGCGCGCTTCCTTGTCGCCTTCCTCCGCATGCAGGCGCGTCAGCGTGTAAATCTCTTTTTCCGTCTCGCCGCCTTTCGCGGTGAGCGCGTCGATTTCCTCCACGGCGGGCGTTTCGATGTTGCAGAAGCCATAGCTTTCGAAGACGGCGCGGATCTTGTCCATCCACTCCAGTTCCACCGCGCGATACTCCGGCAGCCACTCCGGAAAGCCGCTGATGGGTTTGGGTTTGTAGATTTTCTGTTCGCTCATGGGAATACCGCCTTGTGTGGCGATAGTAGCCCAGCCATCGCTGTGAATAAATACGAATTTTGGCTGGAAAATCGAATAAAAAAACCACCCCGACGAAAGTCGGGGTCCAGTTATTTAACTTCTATCTCATAAAATATGTCGAGGTAGTGTGTTTATAAACTGGACCCCGACTTTCGCCGGGGTGGTGGAAGAGAAATCTAGTCGACCCGGACGACGACTTTTCCGGCCGGAACTTCGCGGCGGTGCAGCTTGCTTAAGGCCTGCGGCAGTTCGGCAAAAGGAACGACGAGGCCCACCAGCGGGTCGATATGGCCGTGCGCAACCAGGGTGGCGACCTCTTCTCCGGCCTGCGCCAGTTTCGCGATGGCCGCGGGATCGCCCGAGGCATAGGCCGCGCCGAGGGCGATTTCATGGACGGAGATCGCTTTCGTAAAGGGTTGCCAGGCCGAGAAGTCGGGCAGCCCCAACACGCACATCACATGACCGCCGAAGGCCAGCAGGCGCAGGGATTGCGTCGCGCTGTCGGGCCCGACGGTGTCGATGACAGCGTCGACGCCACGGCCGTTCGTCAGCTCGCGAACGCGGGCCGCGACGTCGGATTTGTAATCGATGACATGCGCGGCACCCAAGGCGGTTACGCGCGCCGCATTTTGCGGCGAAGCGGTGGAGAAAACGGTAAGGCCAAGACGGCGCGCCATCTGAACGCCAAAACCGCCCACACCGCCCGATCCGCCATGGACGAGAATGGTCATTCCCGCATCGAGGCGCGCGCGGCCGTAAACGCACTGCCAGGCCGTAAAACCCGCCGTCGGCAGCGCCGCTGCCTGCTCCTTGGTCACATTGGCTGGAATGGCGGCGATCGCATGAGCGTCCGCCAGCCCGAATTCCGCGAAAGCGCCGGGCCGCCGCAAATCGCCGTGATAATAGACCCGGTCCCCCGTTTTCCATTTTGATACGCCGGCGCCAACGGCGTCGACAATGCCTGCCGCATCGACGCCCGGAATGAAGGGATAGGACCACAGGGCATGGCCGCGCTCGATCAGCTTGTAATCGACAGGATTAAGGCCGACGGCCTCGACCTTCACGCGCACTTGTCCCGCGCCCGGTTGCGGCAGCGGCGCGTCGCCAAGCCGCAGGCTTTCAGGCGCGCCGGGTTTGTCGAGGAGGAAGGCTTTCATCTCAGTGCAGCCGCCGTTTGCCGGACTTCGGCGGCGTCTCGCCGAACAGCTCGGCGAGCTTTTCGGTGATCGCGCCGCCGAGCTCTTCGGCATCGACAAGCGTCACCGCGCGCTGGTAATAGCGCGTGACGTCATGGCCGATGCCGATGGCGAGAAGCTGGATCGGCGTCTTGGCTTCGATCCAGTGGATGACGCGGCGCAGATGCTCCTCAAGGTAATTGCCCTGGTTGGCCGAGAGCGTCGAGTCATCGACCGGCGCGCCGTCGGAAATGACCATCAGGATCTTGCGCTGTTCGGGCCGCGACATCAGGCGGTTGTAGGCCCAGAGCAGGGCTTCGCCGTCGATGTTTTCTTTCAGCAGGCCTTCGCGCAGCATCAGGCCGAGGTTCGCGCGCGTATGGCGCCATGGTGTGTCGGCGGATTTATAGATGATATGGCGCAGGTCGTTCAGGCGCCCCGGATTGCCGGGCTTGCCGTCGGAGAGCCATTTTTCGCGGGCCGAGCCGCCCTTCCAGGCGCGCGTCGTGAAGCCGAGAATTTCGACCTTCACGCCGCAGCGCTCGAGCGTGCGGGCGAGAATATCGGTGCTCATCGCGGCGATGGTGATGGGCCGCCCGCGCATCGAGCCGGAATTGTCGATCAGCAGCGTGACGACCGTGTCGCGGAATTCGGTTTCGCTTTCCTGCTTGTAGCTGACCGGGAAATAGGGATTGGCGATGGCGCGCGAGAGGCGGGCGCTGTCGAGAATGCCTTCCTCGAGGTCGAACTGCCAGGAGCGCGTCTGCTGCGCCATTAATTTTCTCTGCAGACGGTTTGCGAGGCGCGTGATGACGCCGTGCAGGTGCGTCAGCTGCTTGTCCAGCATCTTGCGCAGCTTTTGCAGCTCCTCGGGCTCGCACAGGTCCTTGGCGTTGACGACCTCGTCGAAATGGTTCGTGTAGATATTGTAATCGGCATAAAGCTGGTTCATGCCGCCGTCGCGCGGGTTGGCGCGGCGCTGGCTTTCGCGCTCCTCGGCATCTTCGACCGCGTCCTGGTCGTCGATCTCCTGGCCGCCCATCGTCTCGGCGTCCTGCTCGGCCATGTCGCCGGCTTCCGATTCCTCGGTCATGCCGACGGGCGGCGTGCTTTTCGATTGCGAATTATCCTCGGCGCTCTTGCTCTTGTCGTCCTTCTTCTGGTCGTCCTGATCTTCGCCCTGTTCGGAGGCGGGCGGCGGCTCCGCCGGCGTAGAGGTCATGTCCATGCGGTCGATCAGCTGGTGCGCGATCTTCGCGAAAGATTCCTGGTCGGAAAGCGATTTTTTAAGCGCATCGAAGCCGTCTTCGCCCAAATGCTGGACCAGCCATTGCTTCCAGACCTTGATGACGCGCTGCGCTTCCTTCGGCGCTTTGCGGCCCGTGAAGCTTTCGCGCGCGATGAAACGGATGGCTTCCGACAGCGGCGCATCGTCCATGTTCGAGACCTGCTCGAGCCGCTGACGCTTGGCTTCGGCCTTCAGCGCGGCCTCGATGTTCGAGGCGACGCCCGGATAATCTGCCGTGCCGACCGCCTCGATGCGCGCTTCCTCCAGTGCTTGGTAAGCCGCGCGGGCGCGTGGTTCGGCGGGCGTCAGTTTCTGGTGCAGCGTGGCGTCATGATAATGGATGCGCAAGGCAAATGTATCCGCGAGGCCACGTATCAGCTGCGCTTCATTGTCCTCGAGGTTCTTGGGAAGAGCCGGGAGCTTGATCGATTTATCCGACAGCTCAGCGATATGCCCGCCGAAGCTGACATCGATATCCTCGCGGCCCGAGAGCGCCCGCGCGGTCGATTGCGTGGCGTGCTTGAAATTTTCTACCGGATCGCTGGCGTCGGTCACGTGCAATCTCTCCTGTGGCCATGCCGGACTTGTTCCGGCATCCAAAAGCGCGTCTGCGCGTCATATGAGTCATGTGACGGCCGGATGGCCTTTTGGACCCCGGAACAAGTCCGGGGTGGAATGGTACTTCAATCTTCCTTCGTCTTGATCAGCGCGCGGTCGAAGCAGCGCTGGTAATATTCGGATACCACCGACTTCTCCAGATCGTCGCACTTGTTGAGGAAGGTGAGCTGGAAGGCGAAGTCGATGTCGCCCACGATCTGCGCGTTTTCGGCCCAATGGATGACGGTGCGCGGAGACATGACGGTCGACAGGTCGCCCGCGATGAAGCCTTTGCGCGTCAGGTTCGCCATGCGCACCATGGCGGCGATGGTTTTCTTGCCTTCGTCGGTCTTGTAGGCTGGCACCCGGGCAAGGACGATCTCGATTTCCTCTTCGGGCGACAAATAGTTTAGGGTCGCCACGATGTTCCAGCGGTCCATCTGGCCTTGGTTGATCTGCTGCGTGCCGTGGTAGAGGCCGGTCGTGTCCCCTAAGCCCACTGTGTTCGTCGTCGCAAAGATGCGGAACGCGGGGTGCGGGCGGATGACTTCATTCTGGTCGAGCAGCGTCAGCTTGCCTTCGGCTTCCAGCACGCGTTGGATGACGAACATGACGTCCGGACGGCCCGCGTCGTATTCGTCGAAGACGATGGCGACGGGATTTTTGAGCGCCCAGGGCAGGATGCCTTCCTTGAATTCGGTGATCTGCTTGCCTTCGCGCAGGGTGATGACGTCCTTGCCGATCAGGTCGATGCGGCTCACATGGCTGTCGAGGTTGATGCGCACGCAGGGCCAGTTAAGACGCGCGGCCACCTGTTCGATATGCGTCGACTTACCCGTGCCGTGATAGCCCTGGACCATCACGCGCTTGTTGTGCGCGAAGCCAGCGAGGATGGCAAGCGTCGTGTTCTTGTCGAAGCGATAGGCCTCGTCCACGTCGGGCACGTTATCCCATTTCTGCGAAAAGGCCGGCACCTGCAGGTCTTCAGTGTCGATGCCGAACAGCTGCTTGACCGAGACCATGATATCGGGAACGCGCTTGAGACTGGGGTTCGTGGTGACGGTCATGTTTCGTCCAGTTTGATGTAATGTTGATACGACAGCTTGAGGATGGAATAGGCGAGGTTGATCTTCTTCAGCCGCTCTTCCGATTCCTTGTCCTCCCCGTTCGTGTCGGGGTGGTACTTCTTGACTAACTGTTTATAGCGGGCCTTGATTTCATCCCACTGGATCGGCGGGGCCAAGCCTATGACGGCCAGCGCCTCCAGCGACGGGTGCGGAATGGCGCCGACGTCGATGTGGGCTTCCTTGGGCTCTTCCTCTTCCTGACCGCGCCCGTTGAAATCGCCGAAAACGCTTTCGCCACGCGCGAAGGCCTCATAGACGCGCTGGCGGGTCTGTTCCTCGTTGAAGCCGGCCTGGGTCATGCGCCAGGTGGGGCGGTCCCAGACGGCGGTCTTGTGCATGTGATGCTCGATCTCCGAGCGGCTCATGCCCTTGAAGAAGTCCCAGTTCTGGTTGTATTCGCGCACATGGTCGATGCAGAACCAGTAATAGCTGCGCAGGTCGTAGCGCGACTTGGGCGCACGGTATTCACCCTGGTGCGGGCAACCCGAAATATCGCAGCCCTTGCGCAAGGCCGGCAACGTTTCGTCGGAGTTTTCCCCCAGGAAGGTGAATCTGAAATTCCACATCGGCAAATTATGACTTTCCTGCCTTGTGATGACAAGGCTTCGCTTGGCTGGGCGCTCTCTTCCCATTGATAAAGCTTATTTAATTTATTTTACCATATTTCAATAGGGGGTTGAAAATTTAACGTTGACTCGGCCGCTTTATGGGTATTAACTGACCGGAATTATTCAAAATTTCATGACGGCGGGTGTAGAGGATCGAACAATGTGGAGATCCCTCGTGGTTGATATCAAAAAAGTAAAAGAAGAGCTGCTGAAAGATTTCGGCGACAAGGAACCGGGGCCCGAAACCGTGGCGAAGGAAGACCCGATCGACCATATCCTGCATCAGTATTTCAACCGGCTCTCGCATATGCCCAAAGAGCTGACGCTGGACGCCATTACCAATAGCTTGAGGCCCGGCTCGCAGGACAAGGACGCCGCCCGCAAGCGGGTGAAGGCAATCCTCGACAAATATCTGCCTTAATCCGGTTTAGATCAATTCCATATTTACTGTAAGCCAAGCGAGCTTCATTCGCGGGGCGCGTTTATATTTTATCAAAACTCGCGTGGTACAATCCGGGAATGGGCGGAGGCAAACATTCCAGCAAAGACAATCTGAAACGGCTGTTTTCGCCGTTCGGCCTCGCGCTGCTTGCCTTGAGCACGGTCTACATCGGTGCGGAGGCGCTGTTCAACATGAAGCTCGTCGAGGTCGCGGGCAGCGTCAAATCCAATCCCGATGACATCCGCAGCCTCCAGCATTTCGGCCGGGCGGTATCGGGTTATGGGTTTTCGCTGCTGACGATCGGCGTTTTCGCGACCTTCGGATTTCAGCTCAAGGACAAGCGCCATTGGGCCCTCTTCGGCATGCTCGCCGCTTTCAGCTTTATTCCATTCCTCATGGAATTCGCCGACGCCATCTTCGGCGTTATCAACAATACGACTGCGCCGCAGAACGACGAGCCTTGGGACGCGCAAATCTCCATGCTGCCATTCCTGGGTTTTGCCGCGGTGCTGCTGAGCGCAGGGAAGTTCCGGGTTCACCTGATCGTCGGGCTCGTCCTGATGGCCTGGCCCGCCATGTTCCTGGGCCAGAAGCTGCTGATCGAGCGCTACCTCATCGACAGGACGACCTGGGAGACGCGACAGGATGCGCGGTACATCCTCATGCTGCGCGGCGGGCTTGAGGACTGCAAGCTGGACGTGGGTGGTTTGCAGTTCTGCGACGCCAGCCGCGGCGAAGCGAGCATGAAATCCGCACGCATCGTCATCAGCAGCCTGTGGATGCTGGCGCCCGACAAGGTTCTGAACGACCTGAAAGCGCGCAAGGACGAGATCGTGCAGAAAGCGGCGGCCAGCGGGACCTGGTTTTCGTCGAAAGACCTCTACGCCAAATACGTGAGGAAAGTCTCCGACACGCGCGGCAAATATCTCGACGAGGTCGACCGGAAATATTATCAACCCTACCTCAAAGCGTCCGAGATTTACAAGCAAGCCGCCGACCCCGCCTCCGCGAAGGCGGAGGCGGACAAGGCCGTCGCCGAAGTCGAAGCGGGCATCGACCAAGGCTGGAAGACCTACCAGGACGGCGTCCATGATTACAAGCAGAGCGCCAGCGTCATTGCCGACGTTTCGCTGCAGCAGATGCTGCCCTATGCGGGGCGGGTGAACGCCTATTGCAGCGGCGGCAACTGCCCGAACGTCGATATCCGCAAGACGATGGCCGAGGCCAAGGACCGCGCCGAGCGCGAATTCTATAACCGCACCGGCTACCATTCCGATATTCCCGACCGCGCGACCTTCGCCGCTCAGCCGCCGACGCAGGAACGCATCCGCAAGAGCGTCGAGCCCATGATCCAGCAGCGATTCAACATGCCCTCGTTCACGCTGCCCAAGGACTGGAAGTACGATCCGGCCACCTTCGGCAAAAGCATCGCCGACATGATCAGCAGCCGCGCCGGCGCCGCCTGGAAGGCGCGGTTCGGGGACAAGCTGCAGCCCGGCCTCGACGAAGATAAATTCCTGGCCGCGGCCGGCGTCGGCAATATTCCCACCACCGCCGAACTCATCATGAGCGAGGATGATTTCTACAAGAAAGTCGTTCTTCCCGGCAACCAGAAGATCGTCGACGAGATGATGGCCGAGCTCAACAAGGACAGGGACAAATATCCGCCCTGGGAGTCAGGCATGGACGAGGGCAAGGACTATGTGGAGGCCGTCTATATTCCGGCCATTTCACTCGTCATCTCGCTGTCGGTCGTGGTGCTGACGCTGCTGCGCGGCTTCATGGCCTTCATGGACCTCGTGCTGCTCTCGGGCAAAAAGAAGATCGAGAAACGCTGGCTATATATCGGCCGCGCCGCCGTCGCCGCCATGTTCATCAGCATGCTGCTGGCGCTGCCCCGCCTGTTTCCGAATCCCTATGCGAGCGGCTCGGCATATGACCGTTATTACGCCGATGCGAAGGCGAAACACCCCTATATCGCGAGCGTGCTGAACTGGTCGGTGCAGGTCCAGCCGATCATCTACCGGCTCGGTCGTGATATCCGGCGCGCGACGACTTGGTCGCGTAGCTAAGACGCCTCAGACTGTGTGGCCTATTTCGAGATATTTCTGGCGGCGGTGCAGCTTGAGCCTGTCGCGTTTATTCCCCAATCCTTACGCAAGCGGTCCAGCAGATCATCTATCGCTTCGGTAAGGATACCCGCAGGATTACGGGCTGAGGCGCCGCGAGCGGCGGAAGATCAGAAGGAGCGCCGCCCAGAGAACGAAGGGGCCGGGTTGAAAGCCTAAAAACTGCGCGGCTGCCATGAGAGGCGTCGGCAGCAACAGGACAAGCATCCAGGTAAATTTTTCCCACGGCAGGAATTCGGTACGCTGCGCTTCCATGATCATCCAGATCATCGCGCAGGTCAGCACGATCATGTCGTAGTCCCAGGCATAGGGTGTGGCGAGGAATGCCGCCATGCAAAGCGCCGCGCTTTTGACGGCATAGGAGGTTTTGCTATGCCAGATTTTCGCCACAAGGGCCGCGGCACAGATCGTTGATATGATCTGCGCTGCGTAGGCAAGGACACCTGGAGCATGCAAAACGCGCAAAGCGGCATAGGCCGTCGGCATTCTCAAGGGCCAGTGCGACATATCCAGCATTATGCTCTGCGTATGTGCCTGGTGAATAAAGCCGAGCCAGGCATTGATGCCGAAGACCAAGGCAGAAAGAGCGACGACGGAAACGACCGTGACGGAAGCGGCGAAGAAAGCTTTCCATTCACGCCCCGCAAGCAAGGCGACCGGCAGCAGCAATCCAAGCTGCGGCTTGTAACACAAAAAGCCCAGCAGAATCCCGCCGAGGATGGGGCGGTGGCGTCCCATCATGAGAAGCCCGCCGCCCAGGAAAACAGCGGTGAAAAATCCGTTTTGTCCGGCAATCAGATTCCACGCCGAGGCTGGCGCGGCGAAAGCGGCGGTCAACGCCAGTGGCCATTTCCATCCGGTCTGCGCGCGCAGAAGCAATGTTCCCGCCGCCACGCCCAGAATGCTCCAGAGGAAATAGCCCGGCAGGAAAGGCAGGAGGCCCAGGGGCAGCGTCAGAAGCAAAAGCACGGGCGGATAGCTGTACATCTTGGCTTCGGAAATGTCGCCGACAAGCGACTTCTCATAGTCCCAAAAGCCTGTCAGGTCGTAGACGGCGGGCGCTCTGCCCGCGATCGCCTGTTTCGCGCCCGCCCAGTAATTGATGTAGTCGCGGCCGATATGCTCGCCCTTATCATCCATGACGCCATGCGTTGAATGGGTCACGAAATCGAAAATAAGAAGGAATATCCAGGCGAAAGCAAAAGCGCGGGCCCATAGCCAGCATCGTTCCGGCGTCAACCAGTCGGCATATTTAAGTGCATTGCGAAAACCGGAAGCGGCGGCCGTGATCAAACCGTATGGCCCATTTCGAGATATTTCTGGCGGCGGCGCAGTTTGAGCGTGTCGCCGTCCATTTTCGACAGTTCGGTCAGCGCCGTTTCGACGTAGTCCCCGACGACGTCGACGGTGCGGTCGGGCTCGCGGTGAGCGCCGCCCATCGGTTCCTCGATGATCGCGTCGATGATGCCGAGCTGCTTGAGGTCCTGGGCCGTCAGTTTGAGCGCGCGGGCGGCATCCTTGGCGAATTCGGCCGAACGCCAGAGGATCGAGGCGCAACCTTCCGGCGAAATGACTGAGTAAATCGAATGTTCCAGCATCATGACGCGGTCGGCGGTGGCGATCGCGATCGCGCCGCCCGACCCGCCTTCGCCGATGATGACCGAGACGATGGGCACGGTCGCACGCAGGCAGGATTCAATGGATTTGGCGATGGCTTCGGACTGGCCGCGTTCCTCGGCCTCGATGCCGGGATAAGCCCCGGCCGTATCCACGAGGGTCACAACGGGAAGCTTGAACTGGGTGGCGAGGTCCAGGAGGCGCTGGGCCTTGCGGTACCCTTCAGGCCGCGACATGCCGAAGTTATGGCGGATGCGGCTTTCGGTGTCCGAGCCCTTTTCCTGGCCCATGACGACGCAGGCCTGACCGCGAAAACGGCCGATGCCGCCGATCAGCGCCGCGTCCTCGCCGAACAGGCGGTCGCCCGCCAGCGGCGTGAAGTCCTGCACGAGGCGCTTTATGTAGTCGACGAAATGCGGACGATTGGGGTGACGCGCCACCTGCACCTTCTGGTCCGGCGACAGCTTGGAATAGGTCTGGACGAGAATACGGTCGGCCTTTTGTTGTATACGGGCGATATCATCCTTCAGGTTGACGCCGCCCTTGTCCATGTTCTGAAGCTCGAGGATCTTGGTTTCCAGCTCGACGATGGGTTTTTCGAATTCAAGGTGGTACATGTCGCCCTCTGTTTACTTTCCCCATAGTTGAAAGAAGATTAACACGGAGACCCGGAGAACCGGAGTTCATCGTGATGTGCCACCCGGCGAAAGCCGGGGTCCAGTTCATACAACTTCTATCTCATAAGTTGCGCGCTTCGCGCGCGATAGTTCGAGATAGTAATTTTATAAACTGGACCCCGACTTTCGTCGGGGTGGTTCAACCGGAAGAACTCCGGTTCTCCGGGGCTCCGCGTTAAACCTCTTTCGTGGGGTTCTTTATATAGCTTTCCCATGGAAAAGGGGAGCCTTTTGAGGGGCCCCCCTAATTCCAGGATCGTTTACATACAACCTGTTAAGGCCGTACGTAAAATTAGCCGGCTTTCGCCATCGGATGTTTTTCCGTAGCGGTTTTCGCCTGATCGCCGACCACTTGCGTGTAGATCTGGGTCGTGGCGATGTCGGCGTGGCCGAGCATCTTCTGCACCGAGCGCAGATCCGCACCGTGCTTGAGCAGGTGGGTTGCGAAAGCGTGGCGCAGAACGTGCGGGCTGACGCGTTCCGGGTCGATGCCGGCGTTGCGGGACAGCTCTTTCAGGAGCTGGGCGAAACGCTGGCGGGTCAGGTGACCCGATTCCGACGTACGGGACGGGAAGAGCCATTTGCTCTGGCTGTCGGTCCGGTCGGGCAGCAGGAACTTGTTGCGGATGTCCATGTAGCCCTTCATCGCCTTTTGAGCGGGTTCGGACAGAGGAGCCATGCGTTCGCGGCCGCCTTTGCCTTCAACCGTCAGGTAACGGCTTTCGGGGCCGATCGCGGTGAGAGGAAGACCAACCAGTTCCGACACGCGGAGACCGGTTGCGTACAGGATTTCAAGCAGCGCCACCAGGCGGATGCTTTCCGGGCCGCCTTGTTTCTGAGCGGTGGTGATGAGGACCGTAACTTCATCTTCGCTCAGGATTTTGGGCAGCGTGCGGGTTTGCTTGGGGCTTTCGATGGTCGACGTCGGATCATCCGAGCGTTTGCCTTCGGAAACCAGGAAGCCGTAGAACTGGCGCAGGGCCGAGATGCGGCGAGCGATCGTGCGAACGGCCGTTTTGCCGCCGCCTTTGCTCTTCGCGTTTTCGCGCGCTCCGAGTTCGTTCAGATAAGATTTGAGATCATTGGTGCTTGCACCATCGATATCTTTGCCGCCCTTTTTGAGGAAGGCGCAGACATCAGCGAGATCGCGTTCATAAGCATGACGCGTATTAAGTGCTGCGCCGCGTTCGGCGATCAGCATATCTAGGAATGACTCCACGGTCCCGGGAAGGGGAGCCTTGGGCATTCTGGGACGACCTGGACGAGCCATAGTAGTTTTCTCCTTTTTAAAGTTTCTCTATACACATCGAATCTGCCGATTTTGCTTCGACAAATTAACGCGTATTCCTCCGTAACAGTGAACTTTAGGACATAAAGCCGCATCCCAACGGGAATTGCAAGAGGGAATATGTGAAAATTTATTTTAAGTATTTCGCGGATTTAATGTCGTAACTCAACATCATCATCAAAGCCGCGAATTTTATTGTCTTTTTTCACATAGTCCTATGCGGTCTCAAAGTCCAACTCGTAACACCCAAAAAGTGCCTCTTTTGAGCACCTTAGTGTGTAGGTACGCCTGTGTTACCGGACAGAATCAAGGCCGCGTTTGTGCCATGATTCGCCCATGAATTACCCCGCAAATGAAGACTGTGGATTAGGTGTTTTTTTCCAAGAAGTGGCTGTTATCCAGCGTCTTCTCCACAGGCATCTGTTTTACGGGTACATCCCAGGACGCAAGAACCACAAAACCGCCTGCGACACCTACAAAGATCACAACGAGAAGAGCAGTAACAAGTTTAGACATAGTACGTTCTTTCGTTGTGATGCATTATCTGCATCGAGTTGAAGCATGTTTCATCATACTTCGGGCCTTGGGTTTTCGCTACCTTTTCATGCTTTGGCGCAGCATATCCATCGATACGCTCGACTCGCATAAAACGGTATATACCATAAAGCTGCTTACTTATTACATAAGACTTCCGACTAAGTCAACAGCATTTTTTCATAAGACATGTAGGCCGCAGTTAACTTGATTTCAAGAAAATAAAATGCCAGACTAACACATTGTAAACACGAGAAAAAATGACTTCGAGCGGAAAGAGCATCGTTTTGGTCGGCCTCATGGGGGCAGGGAAAAGCCGCGTGGGGCTGGAACTGGCGCGACTCATGGGACTGCCTTTCCTCGATGTCGACCGCGAGATAGAACGTGCCGCAGGCATGAAAATCCCCGATATTTTTGAACGACTCGGCGAACCCGAATTCCGCAAGGGAGAGCGCCGGGTGATGCTGCGGCTGCTGACCGAAGAGAGGCGTGTCCTGGCGGCAGGTGGCGGCGCTTTCATTCAGCCCGAGATCCGCACGGCGGTGAAGGAAAAGGCGATTTCGGTGTGGCTGAAGGCGACGCTGGAAACGCTGGTGGAGCGCACGGGACGCAATAACAACCGCCCGTTGTTGCGCGACACCGACCGGACGGAAAAGCTGCGCGAACTCATGGAAGCACGCTATCCTGTCTACGCGGAGGCCAATATCACCGTGACGACGGACGAACAGGCACCCGTCGACATGGCGCGGCGCATCGTGGAGGAACTGGAATTGTACGACAAAGGCGCAGTCGCCCATGGCTGAACAGATCGTGAAGGTAAGCACCGGGCAGGCGGCCTATGACATCGTCATCGGCGCCGGCCTGCTGGCCGAGGCCGGCAAGCGCATCAAGGATGTTTTTGCGCCATCGAAAGTCTGCGTCGTGACCGACGAGAGGGTCGCGAAGATATATCTGGTTAATGTCATGAAGGCGCTCGAGGCCGCAGGCTTGACCCCGACGCCGCCGATCATCATCCCTTCGGGGGAGGAAACGAAAAACTTCGCGCAGCTACAATATATAATAGACAAGGCGCTAGGCTTTAAGCTGGACCGCAAATCCGCCTTCGTCGCCCTGGGCGGCGGGGTGGTGGGGGATATCACCGGTTTTGCCGCCTCTATATTATTGAGAGGCATTCCCTTCGTTCAGATGCCGACGACGCTGCTAGCGCAGGTCGACAGTTCGGTCGGCGGCAAGACGGCGATCAATATGCCTCAAGGCAAGAACCTTGTGGGAACATTTTACCAGCCGCGCCTGGTGCTGATCGATACGGCGACGCTCAAGACGCTGCCCGAGCGCGAGATGAAGGCGGGTTACGCCGAAATCCTCAAATATGCCCTCATCGACGATACCGCTTTCTTTGACTGGCTGGAACAGAACGGCAACAAGGTTCTCGAACATCACGAGGCGGCCTTAAGCCATGCCATCCGCATCAGCTGCGAGTCCAAGGCGAAGATTGTCGCGGCGGACGAAAAAGAACAAAAGGATATCCGCGCGCTGCTCAATCTCGGCCATACCTTCGGCCACGCGCTGGAGTCTATATATAATTATGACGGCCGGCTGCTGCATGGCGAGGCGGTCGGCATCGGGGTGAAGATGGCCTTCGGCTTGTCGGAGGCGCTGGGCCTTTGCCCGGCCGTTGATACCGAGAAAGTCGCAAAGCACCTGGCGGGCAAGGGCCTGATGGCCGTACCACCGCAAAAGGTGGGCGCGGGCCAGATGCTGGAGAAGATGCGCGGCGACAAGAAGGCGACGGGCGGAAAGCTGACGCTGGTTCTGCTCAAGGGCATCGGCAAGGCTTTCGTGGCCAAGGACGTGGAGGAAGGGAAGCTGAAAAGCTTCCTGGAGGCGCAGTGCGGGTGATAGAGGAATTAAAAGGTAAATAACATGAACATCACGGCTTATACGGTTCAGATCATCAGCTTCGTGGCGCTGCTCGCAGGCTCGGCCTTCTTTGCCGGCGCGGAGACGGCGCTGACGGGGGCGTCGCGGTCGCGCATGGTGGGCCTCGAAGCCGATGGCAGCAAGCGCGCCGGCCTCGTGCTCAAGATGCGCGAAAAGAAAGAGCAGCTTATCGGCGCACTGCTGCTCGGCAACAGTTTCATGAATATCTTCGCGACCGCCTTGGCGACCTCTGTTCTCGTCGAGGTGTTTGGCCATAAGGGGATCGCCATCGCGACCTTGGGTGTGACCGTCATCGTCTTCATGTTCGCCGAGGTCATGCCTAAAACCTACGCGCTCTTGCACGCCGACAAAATGGCGCTGCTGATCGCTTTCCCCGTGCGCTTCGTCATCGCTTTGTTCTCGCCGATCACTATCGCGGTCGGCAAGGTCGTGGGCTTCATCTTCCGCGTCTTCGGCATCGACACGCAAGGGCATTCCGCGACCGCCCACGAAGAGGAGCTGCGAGGCGCCATCGAACTGTTCAAGGATACCGAAGAAGTAAAAGGCGAGGCGCCCGAAACCGGGACCATGCTGCGCTCGATCATGGAGCTCGCCGACGTCAGCGTCGAAAAGGTCATGGTCCATCGCCGCAACGTCAACATGATCAACCGCGACACGCCAGTCGAGCAGATCGTAGACGAGGTGCTGCACAGCGCCTATACGCGCATTCCGGTGTGGAAGGACAGTCCCGACAATATCATCGGCGTCATCCATACCAAGCTGCTGCTGCAGGAACTCAGCCAGTGCAACGGCGACATGAGCAAGGTCGATGTCAATAACGCGATGATGGAACCCTGGTTCATCCCGGAATCGACCACGCTGCTCAACCAGCTGCAGGCGTTCCGCCGCCGGCGTGAACATTTGGCCATGGTCGTTGACGAATACGGCGCGCTGACCGGCATGATCACGATGGAAGACGTGCTCGAGGAAATCGTGGGCCAGATCGACGACGAGCATGATGTGACCGTGCCCGGCGTCCGCCCCCAGCCGGACGGGACATTCATCGTCGATGGCAAAGTGACCTTGCGCGATCTCAAGCGCGACCTCGACTGGAGTCTGCCCGACGAGGAATATTCGACCATCGCGGGGCTGCTGCTGTTCGAAAGCCAGCGTATTCCGGCCATCGGCCAGATCTTCAACTTTTACGATTACCGTTTCGAAATCCTGAAGAAACAGCGCAATCAGATCACGCTTGTCCGCATCACGCCGCCGACGCCCCCGGTGAAGGACAGCGCCCTGGCCGCGACGGCCGGAGCGGGCAACGCATGAGCGGCATTGCCGGATATTTAGGGTCGCCGCAGCCGCCGTCGGTGCTGCGCAGCATGATGGGCAAGATGATGCATCGCGGCGCAACCCACGTGCAATATTACGAGCAGGGCGCGGTCTCGCTCGGCGTGCGCCAGCTGGACGGCGATTTTTCCCTTGTCGGCGAGCGCTGCTATGTCGACGCGGAGCGCGACACGGCCATCGTCCTCGCCGGCGAATTCACCAATTACCGCGAGGAACTGGAACAGCTCGAGAAGAAGGGCGTGCGCCTGACTGGCGCCACGATGGCCGAAGTCGCACTTAGGCTTTACGAGGTTTACGGCGTCAGCTGCGTCAACCGCATGCGCGGCGCTTTCGTCCTCGCGATCCACGATCCGCAGAAAGATCTGGCTTTTATTGCGCGCGATCCGCTCGGCGTGAAACCGCTCTATTACGCGACGACCCAGTCGGGCACTTTTGTCTTCGCCTCCGAGATCAAGTCGCTGTTCGAGCATCCGGGCGTCTCCCTTGAGGCCGACCTGCGCGGCATCGACGCCTATCTGTCGATGGGCTGTTCGCCGGGGCCTGACGCGATGTTCAAGGGCGTCCATAAGCTGCCGGCGGGCCATCGCGTGCTCTGGAACCCGGGGCTGCACGTGATGATCGAGCCCTATTGGCAGGTAGAAAGCTTCGCGAAGCCGGATCCGGTTCTCAAGACCGATGAGGATTTCGAGGCGCGCTTCGCCAGCCTGTTCGAAGAGGCCGTGCGCCAGCATGCGGTCGATGGTTTCGGCATCTATCTGTCGGGCGACATTGAGTCCGCCGCGGTCGCGGCAGTGCTGGCGAAAAATTCCTCCTCGCCGGTGACGGCCTTCTGCTACGACGCTTCTTCCGACGTTTCGGCGGCGGCGGTCGCGGCGCAGCTGGGCTGCAAGGCCGAGACGGTCAATTTTCTCCCGCAGGATATGGATAAATTCCCCGAGGCGATCTGGGCGCTGGACGAGCCGGTGGCCGATATCAGCCTCATGCCGTTTTACATCGCCGCGCGCATGGCGCGGCCGCGCGGCGCTCTCGTCACCGGCAACGGCGGCGCGGAGATGTTCGCGAGTCTTCCTTTCGAACAGCAGCTGCTGAACGCGATCGAGAAGCCCAAGGCCTTCTATTCCGCGCTCAAGTCGCTCTACGCCCTGGCGCCGCAGGCGTCGATGGCGCGCAAGCTGGGCTTCGAGGGCCGCGTCGGACCGCGCACCAAGCAGCGCCTGTTCGACGTCGTCGAGGCGTTGCGCGCGGGCTCGCTATGGCGTCAGTATTTAAGCGTCGCCGGCATTCTCGACCAGCGCGACAAGCAGGCGCTTTACATCGGCGATATGATCCCCGTCATGGAAACCTATGCCGATACCCGCCACGATCCCGAAGGCTGGCCGTCGGCCACGGGCGCGATCATGGCGATCGAAAACGCAAGCGGATTGCCCGAAGGGGTGCTGGCGCCGGTCGAAAAAATCGGCATGTTCAGTTCGACGGAATGCCGCCTGCCGTTCATGGATCACCGTCTCGCCGAATTCCTGATCGGCCTGCCCGATCACCTGCGCCGCACGAAGGGGCGCGACAGGATATTGCTGCGCAAGTACCTGGACAAGGCACATCCGGGGCTTATCCCGCCCGCTGCCGTGTCACAACCCGAACGCAGGTCGCTATTGGCTGAATGTCTCGCCGCCGAGCCGCTGAAGGGGATGGTAGAAACCTGCCTGTCGGAAAGCAGCGTCCGCCGCCGCGAACTGTTCGACTGGCAGGCCGTCAAGGCATTGCTGGCCGGCGCCAAAACCGACGAGCCGATTTACGCGCGCCAGGTCTTCGCGTTGCTCTCGCTCGAAATCTGGTTCCGCATTTTCGTGGATCACGAAAAGGGCTGGATGTCGCATTGAGCACTTGTAACCCCGGCGCAAGCCGGGGTCTAACATCTCTCCGCAATACCGGTGGGAATAGTTTTCGCCTCATGGGCGGAGATATCGTAGACCCTGGCTTTCGCCGGGTTACAAGGCTATTTAAAGCTCGTCGCAATCTTCGCGACCAGGTCGCGCGCGACTTCCTTCTTGCCCATCTGCGGCCAGGTTTCGGATGAAACCTCGGCGCCGGATTTTTGCAGCAGCGTCACGATATTGCTGTCCTGCCCGAAAACCTTGCCGCCGCTGACGTCGTTGAGGACGAGCCAGTCGCAGCCCTTGTTCGCCAGCTTTTTCTTCGCGTTCTCGAGCCCGTCGTTGGTTTCGGCGGCGAAGCCGATGACAAGTTTGGGCCGGCGGTTGCTTTGCGAAAGGGTCGCGAGAATATCCGGGTTTTGGACGAGCCTGACCGTCATCGGCTCCTTGCCGGATTTCTTGATCTTTCTGTCGGAAGCTTCTTCGGGCCGGAAATCCGCCACGGCCGCTGCGCAGACGGCGATATCGACGGGCAGGGATTTCAGGCAGGCGTCGAGCATTTCCTGCGCGGTTTCGACATGGAGCGCTCTAACCAGGCGCGGGGCGGGTTCCTTGACCGGGCCCGCGACCAACGTCACATCGGCGCCCGCCAATGCAAGCGCTTCCGCAATCGCATGGCCCTGCTTGCCCGAAGAACGGTTGCCGATAAAACGCACGGGATCGAGAGGCTCGAAGGTGGGCCCGCTGGTAACGAGGGCCTTAAGCCCCTTTAGCGGTCCGCTTTGCAAAAAAAAACCGCCGACCGCTTTGACGATATCGGGCACCTCGGCCAACCGTCCGACGCCCGTTTCGCCGCAGGCCATGTCGCCCGCGCCGGGCACAAGGATGTGGTAGCCGCGCTTCTTCAGTATCCCTAAGTTTTCCTGCACCGCCTTGTTTTCCCACATGACGGGGTTCATGGCGGGCGCGATCATGACGGGCTTGTCAGTCGCCAGAAGAACAGTTCCGGCGAGATCGTCGGCGAGGCCATGCGCCGCGCGGCCGATCATATTTGCGCTCGCCGGCGCGATGAGGACGAGGTCGCAGTCGCGCGCGAGGCGGATATGCCCCATTTCAGATTCATCCGTTAAAGAAAAAATATCCGTATGAACCTTATTTTCGGAAAGCGCGGCAACGGAGAGCGGCGTTATGAATTGGGCGCCGCCGGAGGTCAGGATGCAGCGCACGTCAGCGCCCGTGTCGCGCAGGCGGCGGATCAACTCGAGGCCTTTGTACGCCGCGATGCCGCCCGAGATGATCAGGAGAATGCGGCGTCCGGAAAGATCGTGGGATGCAGTTGCCATACCTATATTATATAGGCAAAATGACGGGCAGCGCAAATTTCTTCGTTTTCATGTATTTGGAGGGGCGAATGGACAAGACGACAGTCGAATTTATGTGCGGCTCGCGGGGGCCCGCGGACATCGTGAACGCCCTCACGAAGGAGCTCGACGAAAACGATATCGGCACCAGCACCAAGACCGCGGTGTCCGAGCTAATCAACGCCGTGGCGGGCGTGCTGTGCTACCTGCGTGACAAAGGCGAAATGAAGCTGAATTTCGCCGCGCTCGCCGACGCCACGACCTTCGACGGGCTAATGGCGCTGTTTCACCGGCACAACATTCCGGCCGATGTGCGCAAGCCGCTGCTGACTTACTTGCGCGAACTGCCCGGCTTTCCAGTCGATGCCATCGATATCAAGCGCGCCGACAAGGTCGAGGATGTCTTCGCGAAATACGATTTCACCGTGCAGCGCCAGCAGAATGAATCCAACCGCAGCTATTTCATGAAACCGGCGATTGCGGCAGGCATCATCAAGCCGCCGGCGCCGCCGGCTGGCACGGCCGGCGCGACCGGCCATGTCATCCGGCCTTTGAGCGATGCCGACCGCGCCGCGGTGGATGCGCAGATCAAGAAGCACTGGAAGGACAGCCAGATCGCCTGGGCGCATGAATTCATCGATACGACCGGATTGCCCGGTTTCGTGGCGGTTGAAGGCGGACGCATCATCGCCTCGCTGACCTATCGCAATATCGACGGAGTGCTGCATGTCGTTACGCTCGCCAGCGACAAGGAAAAACGCGGCGTCGGCACGGCGCTGCTGAAAGCGGCGGAGGAAGAGGCGAAGAAGCTCAAGTTGCCCAAAGTCCTCATCTCGACCGACAACGCCAATCTCGTCGCCTACAGCTTCTATCAGCGGCGCGGCTATGTGCTGAACAAGGCGCATCTGAACATCTTCGATATGCTGCGCTTCGAAAAGCCCTCCATCCCCAAGGAAGCCAATCGCATCCCCCTGCGCGACCAGTTCGATTTCGTGAAGGATGTGACGGGGTAATAGATTCCTGCATGGCGCACATAACCAGAATAGAGCTTGCGCAACTGATAAAGTCTTTCGTCGATGGATCCTGTGGCAGGTGGGATTGGGACGGTTTTATTTCTATTCGACAAGACGATGCGGAAATCGAGGAAATCCGGGAAAAACTGGTCTCTGTACAAGATGAATATCCTTCAGATGAAGGACGCTACTGCAATGATGAAGGTATTCGCGTCCTCCTCGAAATTGCGGAGCGTCTCTCGACGGAATAGCAGTGTGCCCTCTCTCCCGCGAAGCGGGAGAGAGTTGGAGAGAGGGGACGGAGCAGTGGTTATAATCGGCGCCATCCTTTCCAATTCAGCTTGATCTCTGTTCCCTCTCCCTAACCCTCTCCCAACTTCGTTGGGAGAGGGGATTGAAGGGTATCTTACTGATAAAATTGACAGATAGACCGGATTGACCACCTCTCTGGGTATGGTAATCTCCTCCCCATCCAAAATCGCGAGAGAGATTCCATGTCGAAGCTGAAGACCCATTTCAGGAAGTCACAGCATGTTGCCGCGCCCAAGGCGGCCGACGTCAAGCGCGACAAGCTGAACCTGCTGCTCATGAGCAACGGCGCGCTCGCGAGCAAGCGTGGCGAGACGATTGCCGACCTGTATGGCGCATCACCTGAAAATCCCAAGACAATCATGTTCGTGCCTTTCGCGCTGAAAGATCATGATGCTGTGACGGAGCGCGTGAGGAAAAGCCTCGCGCCGCTTGGCATCAACATTATCTCCGCGCATGAATTCGAAAATCCGGTGGCCGAACTCGACAAGGTCGACGGCATCTACATGGGCGGCGGCAATACCTTCCGGCTTCTGGATACGCTGCAAAAGACCGGGCTGCTCGAGGCCATCCGGGACAAAGTTGAAAACGGCATGCCCTACATGGGCGCCAGCGCCGGCATCAATGTCGCGGGCCCGACCATCATGACCACCAATGACATGCCCATTGTCCAGCCGAAAACGCTGAATGCCCTGGGCCTCGTGCCGTTCCAGATCAATCCGCATTACTTTGAAGGCAAGCCGCATTATGAGGAAGACGGCAAGATCGTGCCTTACCAGGGCGAGACGCGCGACGACCGCATTATCCAGTTCCAGGAAGACAATAACGTGAACTGCGTCGGCCTGAAGGAAGGGACGGCGCTGCGCATTCGCGGGAACTCAATCGAGCTGCTCGGCGGCAAGACGGCGAAGTTGTTCGAGCCCGGCAAACCGCCCGTTGCGACACTGGATGGCAAGGAGATCGAAAAATTCATGGTAACGCCGACGAAAGCCGCGCCCGCCGCACCGAAAGGACCCCAGCCATAAAACGTTTTCATGTCAAAAAACTGAAGCAGATCTTCAACACCGCGAGCGAGCCCGCGCGGGCGGCGAGAGATTATATGGCGCTGCGCCGCCAGTGGCACAAGATCAAGGACAAGCTGCCCGACGGCGACGGCCATCCGGTGCTGTTCCTGCCGGGCTTTCTGTCGACCGACAATGGCATGACGCATTTCCTGCGCGCTGTCGTCGCGGAAAAAGGCTATGAGGTGTACGGCTGGGACAATGGCCGCAACATGGGATTCGATGAGGCGACCGGCGAAGCGCTGGAAAAACGCCTGAAGGAAGTCTACGACAAGAGCGGCGGCAAGAAAGTCTCGCTCATTGGCCACAGCCTCGGCGGCGTTTATGCGCGTGAGCTGGCGCGCGAATTCCCCGAGATGGTCCGCGGCGTCATTACCATGGGCTCGCCCTTCGGCATGCTCGGCGACGCTGACAAGGGCGCTTATGAGACCGTGCGCAAGGCCTATGACTTCTTCAATCCCGGCGCATCGCCGCTGGACGATGCGGGCTTCGAGCAACGCTGCCTGACGCCGCCGCCGGTGCCGACAACCTCGATCTATTCGAAAGAGGACGGCATCGTGAAGTGGCAGGCCTCGCTGAACCCCATCGCGCCGGAAACCGAGAATGTCGAAGTGAAGGGCAGCCATATCGGCATGGCCTGCAACCCCTTGTCGGTGTCGATCATCCTCGACCGGCTGTCGCAGCCCGAAGGGGCCTGGGCACCGTTCGATCGCTCAAAATACACGCATGCGGAATTCCCCGACGCGAACCCGATCCTCCCCGCAAACCCGCAGCACAAGCACGATAAATCGATCTTCAAGGGCAAAGAGCCGTAAATTCATCGGCTTATATTATTGACATAAGCGTCAATGTGCCTTTAAGACCTGATTCATTCAGCCCGTATACTATATTCTTTATCAGCTCCTTCATTTAAAGGAGCCTTAGCCGGAGTTTGACCATGGCCAGCGGGCAGCAGCTTGTGACGATCCCTTACTTCGACGCGCGGGAAACGGGACTTATTCCCCTGGTCGAGACGTATAAGAAGATGACCATCGACCTGATCCGCAACAGCCGCATGGCTTTTGGCTGGAAGTCGAAGCTGGTGAGCGGCGTCGCGCTGCCCATCGGCGACAGCCTCTCGCTCGGCTGGCTGAAGAAGACCAAAAATCCCTACCTCGCCGAAATCGAAAAGACTGCGCAGATCGTGGGCGAGAAAGGCACCATCGCGCTCAATATGAGCTATGAATGGGGCTGCACCTCGGGCGCGTTCCAGGTGCAACCCGGCGCGCCGCTGCTGGCGCGCATCCTTGATTGGCCGTTCCAGGGCTTAGGCGAGGCGATGGTCGTCGTGCATCAGAAAGGTCCTGCGGGAGAATTTCACAATGTGACCTGGCCGGGCGTCGCCGGCATTTACACCGCGACGGCACAAGGGCGTTTCGCCGCCGCGCTTAACCAGGCGCCGATGCGCCGCCGCCGGACCGGCATCTTCCTCGACTGGGCGCGCAATCGGCATTATTTCAACAACCAGACTGGGCTGCCGCCCTCGCACCTGCTGCGCAAGGTTTTCGAAACGGCGAAGAATTACGAAGAAGCAAAGAAAATGCTCGCGACCGAGCCCTTGTCGATCCCCGTCATCTATATCCTGACCGGCACGAAGGAAGGCGAAGGCTGCATCATCGAGCGCACCGAGGATAAATTCGCGATCCGGGAGATGAAGGACGGACGCGTCGCGACGGCAAACCATTTTGAAAGCCATCTCAACGGCCTCGGCCACGGTTGGATGCCGCGCGCCCTGTGCAGCCATACGCGGGTCTTAGGCGCCTGCGACATTCCGCTCGCCGACTACGGGAAGGATTTTAGCTGGTTCCGGGAGCCGATCGGCAACGCCTTAAGTCGTCTCGCCATGACAGCGAATGCCGCGACCGGTTCGTTCAAGGTCATAGGCACCGAGGGCACCCGGCCGGTGACCGAAGTCTTCAGCCGGTAAGTTACATCGCCGACATCAGCCAGTAAGCGGCGTCCGCTGCTTCCGCGCCGCCTTCGCCTTGCAGGAAGGTCAGGAACAGCGCCGCCTCCGGCGACAGTTCCGTGCCGTTACCCAACGATTCAAGTGCGCTTTGCGACGCGGGTCGGGCGCTGATGAGCTCGAGGTCATAAGCCGCGGTCTGATGTCCCTGCGCCGCCGCTTGGTGAAACCAGTTCATCGCGGTGTCGCGGTTTTTTGGCACGCCGAGGCCGAGGTACGACAGCATCCCTAAATGATATTGTGCATCGGCGCTACCCTGCGCCGCGGCCTTATCATACCATGCGGCTGCTCTCGCGTAGTCGCGTTTTACGCCCAACCCCTGCGTATAAAAATAGGCGAGATTGTCCTGCGCGACGGCATCGCCGTCGACAGCGGATTGATGAAGATATCCTGCCGCTTTCGCGTAATCCTGCCGTACGCCCCGGCCTTCGGCGTAGCGTAGCGCAAGTTTATCGAGGGCGGAGAGTTCAGCAGCATGGGCTGCAGCCGGCAGTAGCATTAGCCCAATTATTGCGAGCGTGACGAACCGTGAGGACATCAGGAGCTCCTTTAATTGTCTAAACTTCTCTAGCTTATGTCTAATCATAAGTGGGTAGCCACGGTTCCCGGCGGCAGCGCTTGGCATTGGGTTCTTCAAGCCTTAGTCTTGTTCCATCAAGGCGATTCAGGCCGGGAACTCTTCGGTTGGCGCCTTATGCCTGGGGGATTTCCGATGCGTACTTTTTTGATCGTAATTGCGGTTGCCACCGTCCTTGCGCTGGGCGGGGGCGGCTGGTGGTATTTTCATCACAAAAAGACGCCGGAGGTCGCCGCCAGCGACGTTATCGGTACGATCCTCTATGTCGAAGGTTCGGCGACGCTGACGCCCCAAGGGGGCCAGCCGGTCGCGGCATCGGTGCAGCAGCAGATCCACATGCTCGACGTGCTGGAGACCGCGGCGAAATCGCGCCTCTTCGTCCTGCTCATCGATGATACGCAGTTCACCCTGTCTGAAAATACAAAGATGACGGTGAACCAGTATGTTTATGATCCTGAGAATTCGGCCGACAACGCCAGCCGCTATTCGGTCCTGACCGGGGCGTTCCAGTATGTCAGCGGCCTTGTCGCGAAAAAGCCGGATCCCGACGTCCAGATCGAGACGCCGATGGGCGCAATCGGCGTGCGCGGCACCAGCATTACCGCGGGTGCGGTCAACGGCCAGTACCAGATCCAGGTCGATGAAGGTACCGTCAACGTCGTGACGCAAGGCGGCGAGATGACTGTCAACCAGGGCCAGATGACCGGCATTTTCGGCGTCGGCGCCGCGCCGTCGATGCCGACCTATTCCAGCCCCGAGCAGACGCAGCAGTTGCGCCAGATGGTCGCGGTGCAAAACCCCACCGAAATCCAGCAGCGCATGCAGCAGATGCAGCCGCAGCAACAGACGATGCGTCAGCAGTACGGCCAGTATATGCGCCAGCAGGGCGGAGGCCAGGGCGGAGGTCAAGGACGCGGGCCCGGTGGCGGTCAGGGTGGCGGTCAGGGTGGTCCCGGCGGGGGAATGCGCGGCGGTCAAGGCGGTGGCCAGGGCGGCCCCGGTGGTCAGGGAGGCATGAATGGTCAGGGCGGTCCCGGCGGTGGCATGCGTGGCGGGCAAGGCGGCATGGGCGGACCCGGTGGTGGTCAAGGCGGTATGGGCGGACCCGGTGGCGGCATGAGAGGCGGTCAAGGTATGGGTGGTCCGGGCGGCGGTGGAATGCAAGGCGGAGGCATGGGCGGCCGTGGCGGACCAGGCGGTGGCATGCAAGGTGGCCCCGGTGGAATGCAAGGTGGCCCCGGCGGTCAGGGCGGACCAGGTGGTCCGGGTGGTCAACAAGGCGGACCTGGTGGGATGCAAGGCGGCCCCGGTAGCCAACAGGGTGGCCCTAGCGGCATGCAAGGCGGCCCGGGTGGTCAACAGGGCGGACCTGGCGGCATGCAAGGCGGTCCCGGTGGTCAACAGGGCGGACCTGGCGGCATGCAAGGTGGCCCGGGTGGTCAACAGGGTGGTCCAGGCGGGCAGCAAGGCGGTCCGGGTGGCACTCCCGGCGGTGCAGCCGGAGGTGGCGCGCCAGGCGGTGGCGCTCCTGCTGGTGGCGGAACGCGTCCGGCAGCTGGCGGCGGGGGTGGTAGCGGAGGCGGAGGCGGCGGCGGTGGCGGCGCACCGCGCTGACACCAAAGCGGGATTTGCAGATTTTTCAATGAAATAGTATCTTCATGGTCGGGGCGGGGACGGTCGGCGCAGGGGAACGCCGGTTTTGTCCGTAACAATTCCAGATACATCGTTTCCCAGGCATGGGATTACGGGGGTTCGTCATGTCCGTTCGCTTTATCTTATGTGCCTTGGCTCTCGTGGCGGTCACCGCCGCGCCATCGCTCTTCGCGCAGGCGCAGACAGCCGCGCCGGCCGCAGCCGCCGATCAGGGCGTCATCGGCACCATCCAGGAGGTCGAAGGCACGGGCACCATCACCCCGCAGGGTGGTGCCCTGGTCGCGGCGGCCGTGAACGGACCTGTCCATCTGAACGATGTCATTGAAACCGGTCCGCAGTCGAAAGTCTTCGTGCTGCTGATCGACAATACGCAATTCACCCTCTCGGAAAACGCCAAGCTGACGGTGAACGAATATGTCTACGACCCCGATAATACGGCCGGCAACAAGGGGCGCTATTCCGTCCTCGGCGGCGCATTCCAGTACGTGAGCGGTTTGCTCACGAAGAAACCCGATCCCGACGTGCAGATCGAAACGCCGTCGGGCTCGATCGGCATCCGCGGCACCGACCTGACGGGCGGCGAGGTCGACGGCGAATACGGCGTCCATGTTGACGAGGGCGCGGTCGATGTCATCACCGACAAGGGCAAGGTGCGCGTCAACCAGGGCGAAGGCACCACTTGGAAAGGGCGCGGTTTCGCGCCCGGCCGGCCGCATAAATGGGCGAAGGCGAAGCTTCAGCGGTTCCACCAGCGCGTCATGCTGAAACATCCCGAGGTCGTGCGCCAGCGCGTGGCTGCGATGCAGCAGCGCCATCAGCAGATGCGCCAGCAGTACCGGCAATATATGCAGACCCACCCGCGCGGCCAGCAGCAACAACAGCAGCGCCAGGAACGCCGCGGCGAAATTCAGCAGCAGCGCCAGGAACAGCGGCAGGGCCGCATGGAGCAGCGCCCGAACAACCGCCAGGAAAATAACCAGCTCGGCTGGCGCCAGCAGCAGCGTCAGGGGCAAGGTCAAGCCCAGGGCCAGCGTGCGGCCCAAGGCCAGGCGGCGCAAAAAGGCGGCGGCGGACTGTTCGGCGGCGCGCTTCAGCAGATGCTGCAAGGCAAAGCCGGCGCGAAAGGCGCGGGGCTGGGCAACCGGCAGGAGCAACGCCAGGAACGCCAGAACGAACGCCGCAAGCGCTGGCAGGAAAAGAAAGACGAACAGCAGAACCCGCCGTCGCAGTAACGCAACTGGTTATCCGGCCGCCGGCCTCTTCACGGTCAGCGCCGATGATTTGCCGGGCTGGGCGGATTGCAGCTTATTCATGAGGGCGTGGGAGATGTCGACATAGCCGTTGCTGATGGCGGTGTCGAGCATGCCGGATGTCGGCACGGCGCCATGGTCCATCAGCGCCTGCGAGAACTGGAGGTTGTTTTCGCGCACCATGTAATAGAGCATATCGGAATTCGGCTTGGCGCCCTTGGTCATGAGGACTTCCGCGAATTGCAGATTGTTCTCGCGGACCATATAGAACAGCATATCGGGGTTCGGCGCGGCGCCACGGGCCATCAGGGCTTCCGCGAACTGCAGGTTATTTTCGCGCACCATATAGAACAGCATGTCGGTCGTGGGTTTCGCGCCTTTATCCATGAGAGCCTGCGCGAATTGCAGGTTGTTCTCGCGCACCATGTAAAACAGCATATCCGAAGTCGGGGCCGCGCCCTTATCCATCAGCGTTTCGGCGAACGACAGGTTGTCGTTGCGCACCAGCGTGTAAAGCATGTCGGATGTCGGCTGGGCCTTGCCGTCCAGGAGCATTTCGCCAAGGCGCTGCTCGTTGTTGTTCACTGCCACGCTCAATTCTTCGCTGGTCGGCACCGCGCCGCGCGCGAGCATGCTCGCGGCAAGGCGCTCGTTATTGTGATGGACCGCCCAGTCGAGCTGGACCGCGACCGGCGCGTCGGATTTCGGCGGCCGGTTTTCCCAGACTTCGTATCCTGCGAACGCCGATAAGCCGGCGAGCAGCACGATGGTGCGTGTGTTGAAGATATCCCGGAGGGTTTTTGTGAAAGCGGACATGCCCTTGTTCCTCGCCATTAAAAACTTCCACAGAAGTTATCATGGTGTGGTGCAAGAGTCAATTATTACGTAAAATAATTGCGCTTGATATGTCAGTGCGTTAGCGGTTCGACGACGCTATTCTTTCTGCACCGACACGCCCTCATCGTTAACGGAAACCGTCCCCGCAATGTCCACGATCTCCCCCTGCGCATAGGGCGTCGGATCGTTGGCGGGCAGTTCGACATTGATGTCATAGGCCTTGTTGCGCGACGCATCGGCAGTGTCAGCCAGGATCAGGTGCGACGGCGTGCAGGGGCCCTTATGGTTGTGGCAGGGCCGGTCGCCCGTGGGCACGGCAACGATAATGCCGTGCACCGTCACATGCTGGCCGTCGATGGCCGAGCGATGCTCGACGAGGAATTTTACAGTTTGCGGATCCTTGGGCGGCTCGAGCGGCAGGTCGGGCAGGGCGTCCGGCACCGGCTGCACCGGTGTGCCCGTGATGACGCCGGGCTCCGCGGTGCCGCTGCCCGTGCTTCCCGAGATGCCGTCGCCCGCGGGCGGAACCGGTATCGGGGCGGGTTTTGGCTGTCCTGGCTGGCCACCGCCGGGGCAGGGCGCCATTTCGCAGTTCGGCCCGGTCGGCGAAACATAAGTGCCGTCGGGGCATTGCATCGCGATCATCGGGCAGGCATGCGGCTGACGCACGACCATGGCGGACGCGGGCAGGGCCGGGAGCAGCAGGAGCAACGAGAAAAAAGACAGCCGTTTCATGTTCAAAAATCCTTTTCAAGAATAACCTATCATGAAAACGGCTGGCGAAATTGTAAAGCCTCTATAAACTGGACCGCGGATATGATTAGCTATCCATAAGTTCAATTCCGGAGCCTGAATATGTCGGCGATCGAAAAAGACCTTATCATCAAGCTTCCCTATCGCGTCGGCCTTTGGGTCAGCCGCGCCGACGACGCGCCCGGTTTTTTCGACGACAAGATCGAGCGCGCGCGCCTCCACGCCGTCATCGAACGCGTGGCCAAGCATCACGTCAGTTCGGCCTTCGTGCGCAACCTGCTGGCCAATACGCTGGCCAATGAAAAGAAATGGCCGCAGTGGGGACGCGACCTCGACACGATCCTCGCCGACTGCAAGACGGGCCTGCAGATCGTCAAAGCCCAGAGCAGCGAAGATGACGTCAAAGTCTATCGCGTCGTCCTGATGCAGACGGCGGTCTGCGTCGCCGAAGCCTTCCAGGAAGATGAATCCATCGAAACCGGCATGCCGACCTTTCCGTCAGCGAATGACCAGGGCATCCCCGAAAATATCTCGAAGAAAGAGCGCAAGGCGCTCGAGGCGCTGAAGAAGGCGCTGTGGGGCTAACTACTCAAGTTTTGTCATTCTGAGGGAGCGCAGCGACCGAAGAAGCCTCTCTTTGTGCGGTAAGAAAGGGAGATGCTTCGCTACGCTCAGCATGACATCTTTGATTTAGCGCGTCTTGACAGCAAGAAGAGTGGTAGACGCGACAGGGATTGAACCTGTGACCCCACCCGTGTGAAGGGTGTGCTCTCCCGCTGAGCTACGCGTCCACGGAAAACAGAGATAGGGTTATAACCCAAAACGGCCAGTTATGTCCATAGGGTTTAGAAAAGGCCTGTAATTTTGGGCTTTTAGACCTTCACCTGCTTCACCGCATCCTCGACCTCCGCGATGTCGGTGCGGACGATGCGGGAGATGGTCTGGATGAGGGCGGGGATGGGGCCGAGGTTTTTCTGGACGCAGTGTTTTTCGATTTCGGTGGCCGCATCCTGCACCTGGTTCAGGCCGATGTAACCTGCGATGCCCTTGAGGTCATGGGCGCTCTTCTGGACGAGGGCATAGTCCTGCGCGGCGAGGCCGTCTTCGAGGCCCCTGATGAGGCGGACGGTCTCGGTCACGCTGCGCGTCACCAGCTTGATCGTATAATCCGGGCCGAATTCCTCGTAGGCGGTTTTCAGCGCGACGTTCAGCGTTTCGGGCGGTGGCGCGAATTCATCTTCAGCCAAGACAGGCGCGGCGGCGGATGCGGCTGTCGGCTTGAAATCTCCCTTGCGGAGCGCCCGCGCCATGGCGAGGTAAAGCTGGCTCGACGGGAAGGGCTTGATGACGGCATCGACCATGCCGGCGGCGTGGCAGGCGGCGATATTCTCCGCCATGCCGTTCGCCGTCAGCGCGATCACCGGCAGCGCCGCGTACTTGCGCCCGAGGTTCTTGATGGCCTGCGTCGTCTCGATGCCGCTGATACCGGGCAGGCTGCAGTCCATCAGGATAATGTCGTAATCGTTGCTCTGAACCATCGCGATTGCCGTCTGCCCCTCGACCGCGACGGCCACAGAATGGCCTTTCTTCGCCAGCATGCGCGTGACGATGGTCTGGTTGACCTCATTGTCCTCGACCAGCAGCACGCGCTGGGGCGGAATGTCCATGTAGCTTTGCGCTTCGGGTGCTGCGAGTTTTTCCGATACGGCGTGCTTATAAGGGAGGGCGATGGAAAAGACGCTGCCCAGGCCTTTCTTGCTCGAGGCATTGATCGTGCCGCCCATCAGCTCGATCAGCTGCTTGGCGATCGAGAGGCCGAGGCCCGAGCCGCCATAACGCCGCGAGATCGACCCGTCGGCCTGCGAAAACTTCTTGAACAACCGCTTCATGTTCTCGTCGCTCATGCCGATGCCGGTGTCGCGGATTTCGACATGCAGCATCTCGTCCGCGAAGCTGGCCGACATCGTGACGCCGCCCTCATGCGTGAACTTGATCGCGTTGTTGACGAGGTTGAAGATAATCTGTTGGATGCGGCTGGGGTCACCATAGGCGTGCTGCGGCACCGCGGGGTCGACCTTCAATTCCAGCGAAATGCGCTTTTTATCGGCGTAGGGCTTGAGGATCTTGAAGGAATTCATCAGTACGCCGTGGAAATCGAAATTGGCGCGGCTGATATTGAGCTTGCCCGCCTCCATGCGCGATATGTCGAGCACGTCGTTCAGCGTGTTGAGCAGCGTCTTCGAGCATTCGCTGATGGTTTCGAGACTCTGCTGCTGGTCGTTCTGCAGCGGCGTTTCCTTGAGGTAATCGACCATGCCTAGCACGCCCGCCATGGGGGTGCGGATTTCGTGCGACATCATGGCCAGGAATTCGGACTTGGCGCGGTTGGCCTTGTCGGCGGCGCGGGCGCTGCGCTCGAGGTCGGTCTGCGTGCGCAGCAGTTCCTTCGTCGTCTGGGTGATCTTGTTGCCGATCAGCAGCGTATAGACGAGGAACATCACGACCAGCGGCGCGGCATAGCGCATTTCCGGCTGGTCCTTGTTCAGCACCATGACGAAAATGGCGAAGCAGGCCTGCAGGCCCACGTCGAAGAAGAACAGGCCCTTGTGCGGCGCGCTGATCGAGGCATACATGGCCGCGGCGCTTAAGATAAAGGCGTAGCCGACCAGATGGTCGAAAAGCAGCGGCGACTGCACGGGCCAGAACAGGAACATCAGCCAGCAGGTCATATAGACCAGCTTGTTGACGATAATGGCTGCGAGCAAACGGCCATAAGGCGCGTCGCGCCCCTCGAGGGCGGCGATATGCGCATAGGTTTTCTTCAGCCGCAGCATGCCGACCAGCGCCATGGCGAGGAAGCCGGCCGTGCGCTCGGTATTCACGGTAATGTCGAGCAGCGGGTGCGGCAGCCCATAAAGCCACAGCCGCGCCGCGACAAAGGGGAGCGCCGCCAGCAACGAATAGACGAGCGGCGTATTGTGGTTGCGGGCGTAGATTTTCAGCGATTCAAACTGCATTCGTCACGCCGGTGAATCGTCGTATTTATAACCCGCGCCGTGGATGGTGCGGATGAACTTCGGATTGGCGGGGTCCGCCTCGATCTTCTTGCGCAACTGCGAGATGTGCCAGTCCACCGTGCGGCTTTCGGGCATGATATGCGCGCCCCAGCAATGGTCGAGCAGCGTGTCGCGGTTGATGAGCTTGCCCTTGTTTTCGAAGAACAGGCGCAAAATTTTGACGTCGCGCAGCGAGAGTTCGATGGTTTTGCCGCCGCGCTCGGCGCGCAGCTCGCGCGGCATGACTTTCAGGTCACCCAGCGAAAAGGCCTCGTCTGCGTCCGTCTGCGGCGCGGCGGCCATGCAGCGGCGGGTAATGGCGCGGATGCGGGCGGTGACTTCGTGGATGTCGAAGGGCTTGACGATATAATCGTCGGCGCCGACCTCGAGCCCCGCGACCTTGGTCACCGTTTCGGTCTTGGAGGTGATGAAGACGATGGGAACTTTGGCGTTTTTCTTGCGGATCTCGCGGCACACGTCGAGGCCCGACAGTTTTTCCATCATGATGTCGAGACAGATGAAGTCAGGGGACTGCGCCGCGTACATTTCCAGGGCCAGCTCGCCGTTTTTGGCGCGCAGGGGCTTGTACCCCTCGCGTTCCAGGATGTCGCAGAGGTTCTGCAGCATCTCCTCGTTATCTTCGGCGACCAGCACCTTCATGTCTTGCGTATTCCCCCCGAAGGAATGTTCTGATTTTAGCACCAAACCCTTAAAAAACGCCCGCGATACGCATTTGCCATAGGCTGCGATTCAAAGGGCGCGCTTCGATAAAAGATTGGGGTAGAAGATGTGGACAGAAAGGGTAGATTGTGAATTTTAAACTCCTTCCATTTTTCCGTCAGTATCCTTTTATTTTACAAGTTATTAAAATTCCTCCCGAAATCAAATTATTATGCAAATATCTTCAATCGGACGTATTGGTTTCGAATTTTGTTAGCTGTGCCAAAATAATGATGAACAGTCACAATTGGGAACCATGCTCATGCGCGTGTACTTAGATACATCCGACTATGCCAAACTCTATAAGAACCGCACACCGGAGAACGAGGAGATTTATACCTACCTCGTAGACGCTGTCGATGCCGGACGGATTCAAATCGGCTTCTCATATCAGATTGTTGCGGAATTCCTTCAGGATTTTGACCCGAAATATCGGGAAGACCGCCTCGCTCGTGCCAAATTCATTAAGCGGCTCTGTAATCGAAATGCGTTTCGCTTTTTCGATCGCTTCGGGGATGATGCTTTTAATACGGAAGGCGACTGGCATCCTGACGTTGGCGAACTGTTCAATTTCGACGAAACCGAAGATAAATTCAGGGCGGAATATGCTGAAACACATGGAAAAAATCGACATCATCGTCGCGCTCTTAAAAAAACCTTTCGTCCGCGTGATTATTTAAGAAGTAACATGGCAGCATTATCGCATCGAATGAAGATGGACACGCAACATATTCCTGTGTCGAGGCGATTTCGGGATGAGAATATGTATGTGCGATATCTTGCCGGAGAGATTAGTCGAGAAGAGATAGTCACAGAAATCCTAACGACCTTTCGTGATATTGAATTGTTTTTTACGGCATGGTTTGAATATGCGAGCAAAGGAAATTTTTTATACGACAGCCTTCATGGCTGGGGTGATAAGGTTCGGCAGGGAATAAAGTCGCTTCGAGATCAGGTATCCATGGCTGCGAAGCATCGCCAAAATATCAATGCGGTCGAATCCGAAGCCCGGAATCTTGGCGTACACCACGCGCTACGTGACAATTTAAGAAAAATGAAAAAGGATATTCCCAATTTGCTGCCTGTAACTCCTGCCTGGCTGCGAAGCTTAATCAAAAACCAAAGCCTTTTGTCGCAGATGCCGGAGAACTTTTTCGACATTCAAGCCGCTTATATAAATGCCAAGGCTAATCCTGATGAGCCAATGAAAGATTCGGATTATGTCGATATGATGCACGCCATGTATATCCCCTACACAGATTTGTGGCGCGGCGATAAAGCATTTTCCCACCTTTTAATCAGCCAGAATTTGCCGCTAAAAGAGAGAATTGTGCCGCGCCTCACAGAACTTCCAAATCGCATTGAAGAAAAGCTGCGCGCCCACAAGGTCTTACAAAAAAAGTAAAAAATATAGAGCGGAAGGGGAGAAATGGTGCCCGGAGCCGGATTTGAACCAGCGACACTGCGATTTTCAGTCGCATGCTCTACCAACTGAGCTATCCGGGCTTGTTGCCGTGATCTTACAGCAGAAAAGTTTATAAACTATCTTTCAGGCTTATGTCCACTTCTTTTTAACCCCTTCGTTTTCAAAGGTTTTTTGGCCGCAGAATCGTCTTGCTTTGACGCGGTGCAGCACGATAATGTATAATGAATTCAGGCCCCATCGTGGAACGAGGGGCACGACCTGGAACTTGGTATCGCAAATATGGGCTTGATCGAATGAGACAAGTACCGAAATATCTGATCATCGGCAATGGCCGCCTTGCGCGGCATCTCGCCCATTATTTTTCCCTTCTCAAGGTCAAATCCGTCGCCCAGTGGGATCGCTCCCAGCCGGTGGCGCGCCTCGTTGAACTCGCAACCGGGTCGAGCCATATCCTGCTCGCGATCAAGGACGATGCGATCGAGCCCTTCATCGACGCGCATCTGACCGACGTAGCTGTGTGCGAGCACGTGAAGGCGCTGAACGCCGGCTTCGCCGGAATGCAGGCGAATTTGTCGCTCCAGACCGTCCGCGAAATGCAGGGCGCGATGAAATTCTTCATCGAGCATCACGGCGACAAGCGCCAGAACCTGAAACCCATCGCCCATGTCTCGAAGGCCATCGACGCGCTGCCGGGCGCGGGCGCGCTTGGCCTGCGCAAACTGTCGGAAAAGATGGACGTGCTCAAGAAGGGCCTGCGCAAGAACATCAAAATCCATTTCTCGGGCAGCCTGGTCACGCGCAAGGCTTATGGCGCGCATCCGCTGATGACCTTCGGCCCGGAGCTTTACACGCTTGAAAAATACCTCGCCATCCCCTTCGTGGTGGATGAAAAGGCGCCGCTGTTCAGCGACCTCCTGCCGGGGCTGCATAATCCCAACGTGCGCCTGTCGGAAAAACAGAAGGCGAAATACCATGCGCTCTGCGTCATGGCGGGGAATTTCTCCTGCATCCTGTGGCAGAAGCTGTTCGACTCGCTGGGCGAGGAATTCGATATTCCGCCGCACACCGCCGACATGTACCTGCGCCAGCAGACGGAGAACCTGCTGACCAATTACAAGGGCGCGCTGACCGGCCCGCTCGCGCGCGGCGACGCCAAGACGATCGATGTCAACATCGGGGCGCTTGGCGGCGACCCGTTCCAGAAAATCTATGAAGCCTTTGTCGAGGCTTACCCGTCAATAAAACAACAACCCCAGAAAAGGGTCAGGGAGAGGAAAGCATCATGATCAACATTTTCGATTTTAATAAAAAGAAAGCCGCCGGCGAAAAAATCACCATGGTCACCTGCTATGACTACACGAGCGCGCTGATCTGCGACAAGACCTCGGTCGACACGATCCTCGTGGGCGACAGCCTGTCTATGACGATGCATGGGCACCCAACGACCGTGCAGGCGACCATCGACGTCATGGCCATGCACACGGCGGCCGTCGCGCGCGGCGCCAAAAGCAAGTTCATCGTTGGCGACCTGCCGTTCCTGTCATACCGGAAATCTCTCACCGAGAACATGAACGCCGTGCAGGCGCTGATGCAGGCGGGCGCGCATGCGATCAAGCTCGAAGGCGCATCGGGCAATACCGGTTTCATCCAGCATTTGGCGGATTCCGGCGTGCCGGTGATGGGCCACCTCGGCCTCACGCCGCAGTTCGTGCACCTGCTGGGCGGCTATCACGTGCAGGGCAAGACGGATGAGAGCGCAAGACGCCTTATTGAAGAAGCTCTCGCGCTGCAGGAAGCGGGCTGTTTCGCCCTCGTGCTCGAATGCGTGCCGTCGGAGCTTGCCGCCACGATCACCCGGGAATTGAAAATCGCGACCATCGGCATCGGCGCCGGTCCGGATACGGACGGGCAGGTGCTGGTGTTCCAGGATCTCCTCGGCCTCAACACCGAATTCAAGCCGAAGTTCGTCAAGCGCTACCTGAACGGCGCCGAGCTCTTCGTCGAGGCGATCGAGGAGTACAACGAAGAAGTGAGAAGAGGAGCATTCCCCGATGCCGACCATAGTTTCGGATCCAAAAAAATGGCAAAAGCTTCGCACCGGTCTTAAAGGTACCGTCGGCCTCGTGCCGACGATGGGCAACCTCCACGAAGGCCATATCGAACTTTGCAAAAGGGCAAGAAAAGAGTGCGACCATGTCGTGGTCAGCATCTTCGTGAACCCGACGCAGTTCAATCAGCGTGCCGACTACGAGAAATACGCGCGCACCTTCGAGACGGATTGCAAGCTGCTCGACGAGGCGGGGGTCGATTACGTCATCAATCCCGATGAAAAGGCGATGTACCCGGATAACTACGAAATGCAGGTCTCGGAAACGGTCATTTCGAAGGAGCTGGAGGGCGAATTCCGCCCCGGCCATTTCCAGGGCATGCTCACCGTCGTTTTGAAGCTCCTGAACATCGCGCAGGCGGACAAGGCCTATTTCGGCGAGAAAGATTTCCAGCAGCTGACGCTGGTCAAAAAGATGGTCGATGCTTTCTTTATCCCTACCGAGATCGTTCCCGTGCCGACCGTGCGGGCCGAGAGCGGCCTCGCCTTAAGCTCACGCAACGGGCGCCTGTCGCCGGAACAGCTGAACAAGGCCACCGAAATCTCGCGCCTGCTCAAAAGCGGCCATTCGGACGAGGAAGTCATGAAAAAGCTCGCCGAAGCCGGCTTTAAGCCCGAATACGTCGCCACCCGCTGGGGCCGCCGCCTCGCCGCCGCCTGGCTCGGCGACGTGCGCCTGATCGACAATGTGCCGCTGTCGGAAGTGAAGAAAAGCGACAAAGCGGCTTGAATAGTTTGCGCTTGAGATAGTACGCTACAAAAAGCATGCCCTGACTCCTTCTCCCGCGATAGCGGAGAAGGCGGGGGATGAGGGGCTTAACCGTATTCAACTTCAGCAGCGCTAAGCCCCTCACCCTAACCCTCTCCCGCTATCGCGGGAGAGGGAACAAGAATGGAGAATAAAATGCTCTTATGTCTCGACGTCGGAAACACCCATATCGTCGGCGCGCTGTTTGACGGCAAGAAGCTGACGCTGCGGTTCAGGTATGCGACGCACCAGATCGGCACGGCCGACCAGTTCGGAATTTTCCTGCGCGGCATTCTCGAGACGAACGGCGTCGATTATAAAAACGTCAAGGTGACCGCGCTGTGTTCGGTGGTTCCGGGCGCGAATTTCACCATTCGCCATGCTTTCGCCAGCTATTTCGCCCATGCCGAATATTTCGTGCTGCAGGCGGGCGTCAAGACCGGCATCAACATCAAGTATAAGAACCCGGCCGAAGTGGGCGCGGACCTTATCGCCGGCGCCATCGGCGCGGTCGAGGCTTTCCCGGCCAGGAACTGCATCATCGCCGACCTCGGCACGGCCACGACGCTGGTCGCGGTCACCAAGAAGTCGGATTTCCTCGGCGGCGTCATCATGCCGGGCATGCGTCTGTCGATGGAGGCGCTGAAGTCGAACACGGCCAAGCTCATGGAAGTCGACATCGAGGCGCCGGAAACTTATCTCGGCCAGTCGACGCGCGAGTGCATCCAGCGCGGCCTCTATTACGGCCACCTCGGTGCGATGCGCGAGATCGTGGCGGGGTACAAGAAGGAACTGTTCCCCAGTGAGGAAGTGGTAACCATTGGCACCGGCGGCTTTTCGCAGCTGTTCAAGGACCAGAAGATTTTCGACGCCATCCTTCCGGACCTGGTTTCGCAAGGCATACGGATTGCTTACGAAAACTCGAAAGCCGCCCAGGCGAAGGCCGCAGCCGGCTGAGTTTGAATTCACCTCTACCCAAGCCGGATTTTCGCACTATCATATGGAGCAGGGCCTTCTGTCCGGCCCGTTCAGAATTTTAACTTTTACCGGAGTACCCAATGAAACGCGTTCTTTTCGCTACCGTCGCCGCAGCCATGCTGTCGGTTTCGCTGTCCGCCGCCGCAATGGCCTCGGATAAATTCTCGTTCGATCCGAACCATACGAACATCCTGTTCCACGACAACCATTTCGGCTTCTCGTCTCCTTCGGGCCATTTCGGTATCAAGGAAGGCACGCTGACGCTGGACGAGCAGGACCCGGCCAAGAGTGCGGTCGACGTGACGATCGACACGACCAGCCTCGTCACCGGCAACCCGAAATTCGACGAGCACATCAAGAGCGCGGATTTCCTCGACGCCGAGAAATTCCCGACCGCGACCTTCAAGAGCACCAAGATTGAAGTCACCGGCAAGGACACCGCCAAAGTCACCGGCGACCTGACCCTGCACGGCGTGACCAAGCCCGTGACGCTGGACGTGAAGCTGAACAAGGAAGGCGATCACCCGATGACCAAGAAAAAGGCCGTCGGCTTCACCGCGTCCGCCACCATCAAGCGCTCCGACTTCGGCGTCGTGAAGTACGTGCCCGACGTGGCCGACGACGTGAAGATCGACATCGAATCCGAAGCGCAGGCGATGTAATCCACAGAGCAACCCCGGCGAAAGCCGGGGTCTCGCATGTTTCAGTAAGAAATGGCGGCTCCGTCAAAAGAACGGAGCCGCCATTTTAAATGGATAGAGTCTAGACCCCGGCTTTCGCCGGGGTTGCTCTACTATTTTAATTTTTCCGCATAAGCCGCCGTCCGGCGCTTGCGCGTGATCTCGATGATGCCGAGGCGCGTGAAGCCGTGGACCTGCGCGTTGCCAGGGTCGTTGGAGAAAGCGGTTTCAAGGATGTCGACGATCTTCGCGCGCTGGCTGCGCTCTTCCATGCCGATGAAGTCGATGAGGATGGCGCCGCTCAGGTTCCGCAGCCTGATCTGCCGCGCGCATTCCTTCGCGGCGTCTTCGTTGGCGCGGAAGATGCTGTCGGCCGATCCCTGGTTGACGTCGATGACGGTCAGCGCCTGCGTCGTCTCGATGATGATCGAACCGCCAGAATTGAGTTCAATGCGTTTATCGTCCAGCATGTCGATTTCCGACAGGACATCCTCGACGTCGAGCAGCGCCTGGCCAACTTTCGCCGGCTTGTAAAGCCGCAGGCGCTTCGAACCCGCGAGGACAGGATCATACTTTGCGCACCATTGCGCCATGGCATTAAAGATTTTGCGGTTGCCGACCTGGATATGCTCGAAAGCGCCCGCGCCGTAATCAAACAGCGCGCGGTGCAGGGCGGTTGGGCCGCCTTTCAGGATGCGCGGCTTGCCTTCGCTGGTCTGTTCCGCGCCCTGAATGCCGGTCCATTCGTCGAGCAGCTTTTCGGCCTCGGCCCGAAGAGCATCAACATCCGCCCTTTCGGCATGGGGCTGCAAAATCCAGCCGCCTTTGGCTTTCAGTTTCGCCGTCATGTTCAAGACATCCGTGCGCTCGATCAGGCGCGACATAGTGACGGGATTGGCGAAAGGGCAATAGACAAGATGATGGCCCAGCACGTAAAGCTTGGTGGTGAGCCGCGGCATCTTGTGGTTCTCGCTGGTCGAGCCGCGCTTGCCCTCGGCCTTGATCTGGACGAGCAGCATTTGTCCCGGCTTCAGGACATTCGCGATGCCCGTGCGTTTTTCCGACGCGTCACCGCCCGGAAAATGCACGTGCTTGGCCGACAGCAGGCCCTGCAGGCCGTGCCCGAGATCGATGATGGCAGCATCAAGCCGCGTGTCGATCTTGGCGACCTTGCCCAGATAAAGCGATGCCCAGGCGCCGGTCATGTCGATAGGGTCCGCGTAAAGGTCGGTCAGCACGGTCTTCTTCACGACCGCGCAATGCAGCCGCCCGGCTGCCTCGTCGACAAGCAATTCGATTCCGCTCACAGTCCCGCGTCCTTCAGCATCGTGCAGGTTTCATGCAGCGGCAGGCCCACGATGTTCGAATAGGACCCGCTGATGAAGGGAATGAGCGGCGCGGCGCGGCCCTGGATAGCGTATCCGCCGGCCTTGCCTTTCCATTCCCCGCAAGTGATATAGTCGGCGATCTCACTTTCCGACAGGCGCTTGAACTGCACGACAGAAGTGACAAGCTTGGTCTTCTGCCTGCCGCTCGCGTCGATGACCGAGACGGCCGTCATGACTTTGTGGCGGCGCCCCGACATCAGTTCCAGGCATTTGCGCGCCTCGGCTTCGGTCTCGGTCTTGGGCAATATGCGGCGCCCGACGCCGACGACGGTATCGGCAGCGAGGATGATCTCGCCTTTGTGCTGGTCGTGGACTTTCAGCGCCTTCGACGAAGCGATGCGCTTGGCATAGAGGTGCGGCAGTTCGGTCTTGAGGTGCGTCTCGTCGATATCCGCCGGCACGACTTTCGCCGGGACAATGCCGACCTGTTTGAGCAATTCCAGGCGGCGGGGAGAAGCGGAGGCGAGGATGAGAGAAACCATCTATCCACCCGTCATGCCCGCGAAGGCGGGCATCCGGTCCGCGGCGAATGCCGCATTTATAAAGGCCGCTACGCGGCGGGCCAGACCCCCGCCTTCGCGGGGGTGACGGAATTTGAATTCTCGTGACTCTCTCAGAGCCACTACTTATGCCGGAAAGTGATGCGCCCTTTGGTGAGGTCGTAGGGCGTCATTTCGACGGTGACGCGGTCGCCTTCCAGGATGCGGATCTTGTTTTTGCGCATTTTGCCCGAGCTGTGGCCCAGGATGACGTGGCCGTTGTCGAGCTTGACGCGGAACATGGCGTTGGGCAGCAGCTCCGTGACGGTGCCGTCAAAGCTCATCAGGTCTTCTTTTTCAGACATTAGTCCTCAGATAATTGTTGGCGTGCCGCGCATATGTAACACGTATAAGAGGCTAAATAAACGCCTTGCTGTCGTTTTGTCAACAATTACTTTGTTTTCAAGGGTTTCGGCAATAAGTTCCGCGGCTTCATTGTGAATCGAGCGCCGCCCGGCGTCAATCGCTTCAAGCCGGTGGATTTCTCCGGCGCGGGCCGTTTTATAGAAATTATCGCAGACGATCACATAGTCATTGATGTGCTTCTTGATGCCCGAAAGGGGCAGCGGCACCTCGGCCTCGTGACCCGTCTTGGTGCAGCCGACGACCATCAGCATATGGTCGGGCGTCAGCGATAAGTAGAGCCGGTAGGGTCCTTGCGCATGCTCGGGTTCGGCCAGGCGAAAGCTGTTTTCATCCAGCAGGTCGGAAATCGCGCGATGGCGCTCGACCTCGATGTCGGGGGACTTGGCGGTGATGGAATTGGCGTCGAGCTTGACCTCGATGATGCGGTGGGGCGTCTCGGTCATTCGGCCGCCACTTCTTCCTGTTCCTTCACGCGGTCGAGCTTGGCGCCGACGCTGGTCAGCTTGCCGACCAGGTTCTCATAGCCGCGGTCGAGGTGATAGATGCGGCTCACCGTCGTGACGCCCTCGGCCACGAGGCCCGCCAGGATCAGCGATACGGAAGCGCGCAGGTCCGTCGCCATGACGGGCGCGCCTTTAAGTTTCGGCACGCCGCGCACGAGAGCGGAGGAACCATGCACGGTGATGTTCGCGCCCATGCGCGCCAGTTCGGGCACGTGCATGAAGCGGTTTTCGAAAATCGTCTCGGTGATCATGCCCGCGCCGTCGGAAACGGTCAGCATCGACATCATCTGCGCCTGCAGATCGGTCGGGAAGCCGGGGTAGGGTTCGGTCATGATGTCGAAACCGTGGATGCGCTCGGACTTGCGCTGGATGTGGACGTCGCCCTTGTCGCCGGTCATTTCCACGCCGGCTTTCGTCATCGGCTCGAGCAGGTATTGCAGGTGCTTGATGTCGCAATTCTTGAGCGTCACCTTGCCGCCCGTCATGGCGCTGGCGACCGCGAAGGTACCGGCCTCGATGCGGTCGGCGATGACGCTGTGCTCCGTGCCGCGCAGGAATTGCTTGCCCTGGATGGTGATCCGGTCGGTGCCGAGACCTTCGATCTCCGCGCCCATCTTGATCAGCATTTCGCCAAGATCGACGATTTCCGGTTCGCGCGCGGCGTTGCTCAGGACCGTTTCGCCCTTGGCGAGCGCCGCCGCCATCATCAGGTTCTCCGTCGCGCCCACCGAGACCTTGGTGAAATGCACATGCGCGCCGGTCAACCCTTTGGGCGCGCGGGCGAGGATATAGCCTTCCTGCAACTCGATCTCGGCGCCGAGGCGCTTGAGGCCCTCGATGTGGAGGTCGACGGGGCGGGTGCCGATCGCGCAGCCGCCGGGCAACGAGACTTTCGCTTCGCCCATGCGCGCGACGAGGGGCCCGAGGACGAGAATGCTCGCGCGCATTTTGCGCACGAGGTCATAGGGCGCTTCGCAACTCGTAATCTTCGCGCCGTTCAGGACCAGCTTTTTCGAATGACTGTCATAGCGGGCCGTGATGCCCAGCTGCTCAAGCACTTCATTGAGCGACAGAACGTCCTTCAGGTCGGGGACGCGGTTGAGGAGCAGCGGCTGGTCGGTCAGGATCGCGGCCGTCATGAGCGGCAGTGCCGCGTTTTTCGCGCCGCTGATGTCGATGTCGCCGTTGAGCTGTTTTCCGCCCGTGATCTGGATTTTGTCCATTCGCCACATTCCTCGCGCTAACAAAATAGGTCGCTTCTTGTCCCATACTAGCGCGAAGAAATTCAATAGCTGTGACGGATTTGTGCAAAAGCGGCAGATTGATTGTGCAGTTCAGCGGTTTAACGTAATGCGGAAACATTACCCAAACCGTGGATACCTGCTGCTCACCTTCGCCGCCAGCGCGGGCGGGGAGGGCGGAACGTTGCTCACCCGCTCAGGCCCGCAGTCTTTTTTTTTAAGCTGGTTCATCTCGGCCTCGGTGTGAAGCGGGATGATGTCCATGAACTGCCGCAGCGAGGTGAAATGCACCGCGGCGCTGGTCTTGTGGCCGCCGCCGGTCACGCCGGGATGGCTGCGCAGGATTTCGGCCATCTTGCTCGCGTCCGGGTCGCCGTCGGAGCGGATGCTCATGGTGACCGTGCCGTTGCCCTGCACGTACCAGGCAAAGGCCATGCCGAGACCGGTACGGTCGCCCTGTTCGCGCAAATAGTCCGAGATATGACGCCCGAAATTCTGCACATCGGCATTGATGACGGGGATCCACAGGGACTCTTCCTGCCCCTTGTCGGTCAGCACGATCAGCCGCGTGTACATGATATTATCGGTCAGTTTTTCGATGCGGTTTTCCTGGTCGGACAGGATGTTGAGGCCGGCCACGACCATGTCATGCATCTTGAACTGCGACAGTTCCTCGAAATTGTGGAAGGCGTCGGCGACGGTCTTGATGCTTTTTGAATCGATCAGCGCAGCGGCGGCGAGATCATGGTCTTCCTTGATATCGCGTGACAGGTCCATCTTCGCGATCATCTTGAGGAAGTCAGGCTTTTCCACGCCCGGCAGCAGCGTCTCCCAGATCATGTTGGCGGCGCTGGGATGCTCGGCGTCGATATGCAGCTCCAGCGTCGGCGCTTCCAGGTCGGCGGGCGCCTTGTAATTTGCGAGTTCTTCCGCCGCCGTGCCGTGATGGTCGAGAATGTGGACGGCTTTGAGAGCGGGGAGGCCGGAGGTCAGCGGCGCCATCAGCTCGTCGAGGAAGGCTTTCTGCGGCGCGACGTCGGCGAAATACAGTTCCGCGCCCTGGCTCAGCTCGCTGCGGATTTTTTCTTGCGCGCCCGGAATGTCGTGATGGCCATAGGGGATGTAGGAGATATGTGTGTTATCTTCGCGGCCCCATTTCTTGTCAAAGGCCCAGGCCGAGGCGAGACCGTCGATGCAGTCCTCGTGATAAACAACGATCAGGTGGCGTTTTTCGGCTGTGTTCAAAGCATGCTCTCTTCTGTAATTTCTATATTATCAATAGCTTAAGCTCTGTCAATCAACGTACAGCACCTTGATTCTGATCATAATTTGGTAGCTTGACTTCTCATATGTCAACTTTAGGATATGGCAATTCAATATTTGTCAAGGAACCATGCTTTGTTCGGGCTGAGCCAGAAAGAAAAGAACTATGCGCTTTATCGCGCTCTTTCCGAAGGTCATTCGGAAACTGCGACAAAGCTGCTCGACAAAGGGGCCGATCCCAATCTCGTGAGATACAACTACGGGCCTGCCCTGTTTATCGCCATGACTCAATATCGGGAGGAAACGGCGCTCGCTTGCGTGCAGGCGCTGCTCGATAAAAAGGCGTCCGTGTTGAAGAAGGACGCCAGCTGCGGCCGCACGGCGCTGCATTTTGCCTGCTATCGCACGCCGAGCCACCTGAAGGTGATTAAGGCGCTGATCGACGCGGGTGCCGAACTCAATGTCACCGACGACTACGGCAATACGCCGCTCATGACGGCCGTCAACCAGAAGGGCTGGAAGGCGGCGGACCTGCTGCTGGACTATTGCGCGAGGGACGACAAGTCGGTCCGGCAGGTGCTGATCACCGCCGTCACTCATGGCGCGCCGGAACGCCTGCTGTCGCGCATGATGGAAAAACTCGACATCAACATCAACTCGGCGACCCAGCACGAGGGCGTCACCGCGCTGCACGCTGCCGTCACCGCGGGCACCACTTCGATCCTCGAATGGGTGCTGAACCAGAAGGCCGACATCGAATTCAGAACGCACAAGGGAATACCCGCTTTGCAGATGGCGGTGGCGAACGAGCGCTCTGACCTGGTGAAGATTCTGCTCGACAAGGGCGCCAACCCGAACGTCAAGGACAACGAAGGCAATATTCCGCTCGTTATCGCGGCGCGCAACAATAGCCAGGAAATCGTCGACATGCTGGTGAGGGCCAAGGCGGACCTCGGCGCGTGCGACAAGCAGGGGCTGACGGCGCTGACCCTGGCCGCCGGCGCGGGTTCGATCCGCACCGTGATGACCCTGTTGTCGGCGGCGGAGGCCACTGGCGCGAAGCTGGATCTTGAGCCGGCGCTCTTTGCCGCCGCCGAACGCGGACATGGCCGCGTGCTGGAACTGCTGATCGGCGCGGGCGCCGACGTCAACGCCCTGGACAGCGAGAGCCGCACCCCTTTGATGCGGGCGGTGAGCGCGGACCAGATCGAAGCCCTGTCGCTGCTGATCAAGGCGGGCGCGAAACCCGACGCCCACGACCAGCACGGCATGTCCGCCTATGATCACGCGGTTGCGGCCGACAAGAAGCGAGCCAAGGATTATCTCGCCCGCTACCGGCACGAAACCGTCAAGACCGCCGCGCCCGCCGCCGCCGCGCCGCCGGATGGATTTCATTACCAGCGCATCAACGACCACAGCCTCGAGGTGCGCGAGGGTGATGGGCTGACCATGACCTTCAATTTCTGGACCCAGCAGGTCATTTTCCGTGATACGGAGAGACCTGCGCCCGTGACCGTGCAGAATTTCTCCGATGTCCAGCGGCAGGAAGCGATCGACGAGGCTTACGCGAAGCTCAAGGAACTCGGGGGCAACCCACCCGACCCGCACGTTCTGCCGGTGCAGAAGAAGACGCCAGGGCTAATCAAGTAAATCGTCATCCCTGCGCTGCGTTCGCGCTTCGCGCTCACTGGTCGGGGATGACGTGATTGTTAGAACTTCGGCCCGATCTTCAGCTGCAGTGGCTTCGACACCGTCACCTGATGGTCGACATGCATCGCGGCGTCTTTCCATTCATCGGCAAGCTTGCGGCGGCCTTCGACGTCGACATCAACGATCATGCTGATGATCCGAAGATCGCCGCCTTCCTTCGCGAGGTCGAGGACCGACTGGCCGATGGCGTTTCTAGCGGTGATGCTCGCACCGGCCTTGAGAAGGGAAGCGACAGCATCCGTTTTTCCCAGCCGCGCGGCATACATCAGCGGCGTGTAGCCCGCATCGTCTTTCGGGTCGAGGGCGGAGGTGCGGGCCAGCAGCGTGTTGAGGATCCCGGTCCTGCCGGCGGCCGCGGCCTTGTGCAGGGCGATGCCCCCGTCCGTGTCCTTCACGTTCAGCCAGGCGCCCTCGTCGATAAGCTTGTGCGCCGCGGCTTCCTTGCCGATGGCAATATCGTAGAGCAGTTTCCGGCCGAGTTCTTCGCGCGTGTGCTGGGGCATGGATCATCTTCCTTAAAATCCATGACACATTATGACAATAAAAACAGAAATGCAAGGAAAAACAACCGGGCTTTTATGCCTCGGGCGGAGGGTCTCCTTGGGCTGCCCGCGGTCACATTTTCGGCAGGGTGACGCCCTTCTGGTTCTGGTACTTGCCGGCGCGGTCGGCGTAAGAGACTTCGCAGACGCTTTCGCCCTTGAAGAACAGGAATTGCGCGATGCCTTCATTGGCATAGACCTTGGCGGGCAGCGGCGTGGTGTTCGAGATTTCCAGCGTGACCTGGCCTTCCCATTCCGGCTCGAGCGGCGTCACGTTGACGATGAGGCCGCAGCGCGCATAGGTGCTTTTGCCCAGGCAGACGACGAGCACGTCGCGGGGCACCTTGAAGGTTTCAACCGTGCGGCACAGCACGAAGGAATTGGGCGGGATGATGCAGACGTCGGTCTTGCGCGTCACGAAGCTGGCCGGGTTGAAGGCCTTCGGGTCGACGATGGCATTGTCGACATTCGTGAAGATCATGAATTCGTCGGAGAGGCGGCAATCGTAGCCGTAAGAGGACAGGCCGTAGGAAATCACGCCCTCGCGCTTGAGGCGTTCCTCGAAGGGCTTGATCATGCCGTGTTCGAGCGCCTGCTCGCGGATCCAGCTGTCGGGCATGATGGACATTATTTCTTCTCCGTTTCCTGTTGGGCGCTGCGTGCGCGGGCCTGTTCCTTGCGCTTGAGCAGGTTCTGGCGCAGGTTGTCGGCGCTCTTCTGCTTCCGCTTCGGGGGTGTGGTCGATTTTGTGTGCTGGCCCATATCCGAAAAATAAAGCGCAGGCCTCGAAAGGGTCAAGCAGGACGGGACTTATCCACAGCTAACTGGCTGAAATAACTTATTTCCATAAACTTGACATGGCTAGGCTGGGGATGTTAGGCTGATGTCACAGCAGAAGAGGCGCTTCATGAGCGAAAACGACTGGATGCATAAATATCTGGTGATCGCCGGCCACGCGCGGCCCAAGACGCATGAAGAACCTGTGCCGGCATCTGCGCCGCCGGTCAATCCGTCCGCCGCAGTCGAGGATGACCGACCCACCGCTGCGACCGTCGCGCCCGCTCCAAAAGTTGAAGAACCTGCCAAAAAACCTGCGCGCAAACGCGCGATCAAAAAGGAACTGAACGACGCCGCCGAAAAGCCGAAGCGCAAACCGGCGGCGAAGAAGGTTACCGCGAAGAAGCCGTTCCCCCGCCGCAAGCCCACCTCTCACAAACCCGAATAGCGCTTCTGGTTTAACAACGCTTCTATCATTTAGCGTCACCCCGGTCTTCGCCGGGGTGACGGTTGTGTGGGTGTTGGGCCCTTCATTCCTTGAAACCCCATTTCCGGAACCGCGGACGCATCGTGCCGTTGGGTCAGGGAGTCGCGGCCCGTAAAAGGCCGGCAGGGCAGGGCAGCGCAACGGAACAGGAGCGGCACATGGCGACGATTTACAATGTGAAGAATTACGGCGCGAAGGGCGATGGCGTCGCCGACGATACGAACGCAATCCAGGCGGCAGTCAACGCGGCCCACGCAGCAGGCGGCGGCGAGGTTTATATCCCCACGGGCACCTATATCGTGCATGGGCAATCGTCATCGTCCAAGGGCGCCATCATGCTCTACGACAACATCACCGTCTTCGGCGACGGGATGGGCAGCACGACCGTCAAGCTTATCAACGGCTGGAGCCATCCGGTGACGGGCATTTTCCGCGACCAGTCGGGCGTGCAGAACCACGACATCGGCATGCATGACCTCACCATCGACGGCAACCGGGCGAACACGACAGGCAAGACCGATGGCTGGTTCAACGGCGTGACGCCGGGCGGGCCGGGCACCGATACGAACATCACGCTCGATCACGTCGAGATAAAGAACTGCTCGGGCTACGGCTTCGACCCGCACGAGGAGACGACCAACCTGTCGATCACCAACTGCGTCAGCCATGGCAACGGACTCGACGGCTTCACGATGGACTTCCAGATCGACGGGCATGTGGACAATAACGTCGCCTATGACAACGGCCGTCACGGGTTCAACGTGGTCACGGATTCGCAGAATACGGAGCTTTCGAACGACATCTCGTACGGCAACGGCAGTAATGGCCTTATGATCCAGCGCGGTTCGGATAATATTCCCCTCACGCATAACATTACGGTGACCGGGGGCCAGTTCTACAGCAACGGCGAAGACGGCATCCAGGTCGATCTCGCCAACAACGTGCTGATCAACGGCGTGAATATCCACGACAATATGGACCGGGGCGTGCGCTTCCGCGGCAGTTCGGGCAGCGAGCTGGAGAATTCGACACTGACCAACGACTCCCGCGCGGGCAACCACGCTTATGAGGAAATACGTCTTGAATCCGTCAAGGACAGCGTTTCAGGCACGACCTTCCACACGACCAATACCCTTATCATCGACAACATCATTTCCGACAGCGGACCCATCGTGGCAAGCTACGGCATCCACGAGGCGCAGGACGGCACGGATTACACCTCGGCCATTCATAACCAGATTACAGGCACCTATCACAAGAACCCGTCCCTCAATGGCCCGCACAGCTTCTACGAACTCCCCGGCTCGAACACCGAGGTCTTTCCGGCGGCGTAATATGCGCTCCATCAGCGCTCCCGTAACCCCGGCGGAAGTCGGGGTTACGATTGCTGAGAGAGGTCTCCTAAACCTTCGGCGCTGACTTTGCGGCAGCGGGTGCGGGCAGCGTATCGTTCGCGGGCGCGCAATTGGCGCAGGTGTTGAACGCAAAACCCAGCCGCTCCGCCATTTCCTGTTTCGCGTCGGCATATTCGCGCTTGAGGCGCTCGGCCAGAGCCTGCACCGGCAGCACGTCGTGGATATTGCCCACGCCCTGTCCGGCGGCCCAGATTTTGACCCAGGATTTCGATTTCTCTCCCGGCGGCGGCTTGACGCGCTGGGCCGTGATGCCTTCCTTGCGCGCCTTGTCGGCATCATAGCCGGAGGCGGTGATACTGCCGTCGATGAAGTTCGCGGGTTCGGCGGTGAAGGCGGTCGTATAAACGATATTCTCCGAGGTCGAATGCGCGACCATCTGCTTGTAGCCCTCTTCCGCGCGCGCTTCCCTGGTTGCGATGAAGCGGGTGCCCATGGTCGCGAAATCCGCGCCGATGGTTTGCGCCGCAAGAATATCGTGGCCCGTCGACAGACAGCCGGCCAGCACGAGCGGTCCGTCGAAGAACTGGCGGATCTCGCCCACAAAGGAAATCGGATTCTTGGTGGTCCCTTGGCCCCCGGCGCCCGCGGTGACGGCGATCATGCCGTCGGCGCCGACTTCCATCGCGCGCTTCGCTTCGTCGAGAGTCTTGACGTCGTAGAACACGATGCCGCCGTAGGAATGGATCTTGTCGATCTGCTCCTTCGATGGCGTGGCGGAGGCGAGAATGATCGGCACCTTGTGCTTCACGCAGAGGTCGAGGTCGGGGCCGAGGAACTGGTTATTTTCCTTGAAAATCAGGTTGGCGGCATAGGGGGCGATCTTGCGGGTCGGATCTTCTGCTTTCAGTTTCGCAATGCCCTCGTCAACTTCTGTCAGCCAGTGATCCCATTCTTCACTGGTGAAAACGCCATAGGCGGGCAGGCCCGGCATGAAGCCTTCCTTCACGCAGGCCAGTACCAGTTCCGGGGTCGAATTCAGGAACAGCGGCGCCACGAAGAGGGGCAGGGAGAGTTGATCTTTGAGCTTTTCGGTGATGGGGTTTTGCTTTTTCATAAGATACAGTAGCGAAAACGCCGATGAATAGTCAATAGATTCGGGAAATATCTGGAAAATTTAATGAAGACAAACATTTACCCAATAGTGCCACCCCGGCGAAAGCCGGGGTCCACGGACTGCGCCGTTTCAGAAAAACCGGCGCCTGCCAGTTTCCTCCGACCGATCAAGTCCGTGGACCCCGGCCTTCGCCGGGGTAGCACTTATGGCGAGGGTGGTTTTGGTGACCGGAAGACGCCCGGTGCGGGCGGTTTGGGCGGGGGAACAATCCCTAGCTTCACCGCAAATTCCGCCTTCGCGGCGGCGTGCTCTGCCTTCAGCCGGTCGGCGAGTTCGGCGGCGGTTGGAATGTCGTGGATGCCGCCTACGCCCTGGCCTGCGGACCAGGCATATTTCCAGGCGCGGGATTCCTGTCCCGGCGGCGGCGGAATTCTGGGGGCGCCCGCACCCTCTTTCTTCAACTGCTCGACGTCATAGCCGCAGCCTTCGAGGCTCTGGCGGATGAAATTGCCGGGCGCGCCGGAGATGGCGGAGGTGTAGATGATGTCGGACGATTGCGCGCCGACGATCATGTTCTTGTAATCGGTTTCTGCGTTCGATTCCTCCGTCGCGATAAAGCGCGTGCCCATGACAACCATATCGGCGCCCATCGCCTGCGCGGCGAGAATATCCTGGCCCGTATTGATGCAGCCCGCCAGGATGATCGGCCCGTCAAATACTTCGCGGATGCCGTTCACGAGCGCGAAGGGGTTCATCGTGCCCGCCTGTCCACCGGCGCCCGCGCCGATGGCGATGATGCCGTCCGCGCCCGCGGCGATCGCCTTGTTCGCCTGTTCGATGGTCGCCGCATCATGCAGGACGAGGCCGCCATAAGCGTGAATCTTGTCGATCTGTTCCTGCGTCGCTTCGTGGGACGCCAGGACGATGGGCACTTTGTACTTCACGCAAAGGTCGATATCGGCATCGAGGCGCTTGTTCATACTTTTGAACGTCAGGTTGACGGCATACGGGCCGACCTTCGCGGCAGGGTCGGCGGCTTTGAGCTTGTCGATGCCATCATTAAGATCCTTAAGCAGCTGTTCGAAGGCGGCGCCGGTCCACGACGCGCCCGCGGGGATGCTGCCGACTAGCCCTTCCTTGCAGGAGGCCAGGACGAGATCCGCGTTGGACACAAGGAACATCGGCGCGACGATGACGGGCAGCGAGGTTGCGCCTTTGAGTTCCGCGGCTATATCTTTAGGAGGATTGGGCATAATGCACGGTAGCGGTGGCGCAGGGTTCGGTCAAGAGCTTGGAAAACCTTGTCTTTTATTTAGTGACTCCCCACCCATCCATCGCCTAAACTCCTGCGTATAAAGCAATGAATTCAATAGCTTTGAAAGGAAAAACAAGAAATGTCCTTCGATCCGCTTGAAAACCAGTCCGTCAATCGCGCGGCCTATGGCAGCGATATCGACGCCGGCCTGCAGGCGCATATGCGCAAGGTCTATAACATCATGACCATCGGTCTTGGTATCACCGGTCTCGTCGCCTGGGGCGTCGCTTCGGTGCCCGCTCTCGCGCACGCGATCTTCGGCACGCCCTTGTTCTATGTAGTGGCCTTCGCGCCGCTCGCCTTTCTGTGGTTCGGTCTCACGCCCCAGCGCCTGTCGCGCATGGAGGCAGGGGAAGCCACGCGAATGTTCGCGCTGTTCTCGGCGCTGATGGGCCTCTCCATGGGCTCGATCTTCCTCGTCTTCACGGCGCAGAGCATCGCGCGGGTCTTTTTCATCACCGCCGCGACCTTCGCCGCGACCAGCCTCTACGGCTATACGACGAAGCGCGACCTCACGAAGATGGGATCGTTCATGATGATGGGCTTTATGGGCATCTTCTTCGCCTCGCTCTTCAACATGTTCTTCCATTCGGCAGGCCTCCAGTGGGCCGTGTCGATCATGGGCGTCGTCATCTTCACCGGGCTTGCCGCCTGGGATACCCAGTACATCAAGGAGAGCTATCAATACGGCGGCAATAACGACCAGATGGCCCTCACCGGCGCGCTGCGCATGTACCTGAACTTCATCAACCTGTTCAATATGCTGATCAGCCTGATGGGCGATCGCAGGTAAAACACTTTCGTAATCCCGGCGAAAGCCGGGGGTCTTGGATATATCAACAAAAATGGCGGATATCGTTTGTGACGATGTCCGCCAATTTATTTTGCGAGTGCAGAGACCCCGGCCTTCGACGGGGTTACGCGTGTTTCTTACGGCTTCGGCGCTTTCGGCGCGGCGGCTTTCGGCTTCGCGGGGGCGATGCCGAGCTTTTTCGCCAGTTCTTCCTTCGCCTCCGCATATTCGGTCTCGAGACGCTTGGCGAGATCTTCGACCGAAGGGATGTCATGGATATTGCTGACGCCCTGGCCTGCCGACCAGACGGTTTTCCAGGCCTTGGCCTCTTCGCCGTCAGCGTTCATTGGCTTCAGTTTGCCGGCGGCGGCGCCTTCCTTTTTGAGCTTTTCGACGTCGAAGCCGGCTTTCGCCATGCTGTCCTTCAGGAAGTTCGCAGGAATGCCGCTCACCGCCGACGTATAGACCACGTCGGTGGCCGAGGCATCGACGATCATTTGTTTATAGGCCGGATCCGCCGATGATTCTTTCGTTGCGACGAAGCGAGTGCCCATATAGGCAAAATCCGCGCCCATGACCTCTGCGCTCAGTACGTCATGTCCGTTGGACAGGCAACCCGCCAGCACGACGACACCGTCGAAGAATTCGCGGATCTCATTGACGAGTGAAACTGGATTACGCGTGCCCGCATGGCCGCCAGCACCGGCGGACACAGCAATCAACCCATCGACGCCGGCCGCCGCCGCTTTCTTGGCATGCTCGATGTTCGTCACGTCATGCAGCACGATGCCGCCGTAGGCATGCACGGCCTTGACGAGGTCCGGCACTGCGCCCAGCGAGGTGATGACGACCGGCACCTTGTGCTTGATGCAAAGCGCCAGGTCTTCCTCGAGACGCGGATTGGTCTTGTGGACGATCAGGTTGACGGCATAAGGGCCGATGGTCTGGCCCGGATTATCTTTCTTCAGTTTCTCGATGCCATCATTCATTTTAATGAGCCAGTCTTCGAAGCCTTGGCTCGTCAACTGGTTCAGGGCGGGAAAACTGCCGACCAGCCCTTCCTTGCATGAGGCCAGCGCCATGTCGGGATTTGAGACGAGGAACATCGGCGCCACGATGACGGGCAGCGATGTTTTCGATTTCAGGGTGTCGGCAGTCGTTTTCGGGGACGGCGGAGCGCCGGAATCGGGCGTCATGGCTGGTCTTTCTGTAATTTGGAGCGGGTCATTGACTTTCTTAATGGAAAGGAGATTTGTTGACAAGACAGGGGATTTTACCTTATCCATACATCCAGCGATCCCTTGGGGCCGGTGGCGCAAGCCTAACCCATTGATGTTAAAGAGTATGCTGTTGTAGCTCAGTGGTAGAGCACCCCCTTGGTAAGGGGGAGGTCGAGCGTTCAATCCGCTTCAACAGCACCATCCTTCACTCGCTTCGCGAGCTTTGGGTGGCAAGCCGCTCGGGAAAAGGGACATGTCGGGGATACTGCTTCAGTCCAAAAATATATCCGTCCTGCGCAAGGGCACGCCGCCTTTGGCGTTTCCCGATATTCGCGTCGAGACGATGGAGAAGACGCTGGTGCTGGGTCCTTCGGGCTCCGGCAAGACGACGCTCTTGTCGGTGCTGGCGGGGCTGCTGAAGCCGGCAACGGGATCGGTGCATTTCAAGGGCCATGATGTCTATACGCTCGCGCCGCGCGCACGCGACCATCTGCGGGGCGAGAATTTCGGTTTCGTGTTCCAGACGCTGCACTTGCTGCCCACGCTGAACCTGCGCCAGAACATCGCGCTCGCGGCCGACATGGCCGATATGCCGCGCGACGAAAAGCGCATCGACCATCTCATGACGACACTGGGCCTCATCGGCAAGGCGCACCGCAAGCCGGAAGCCTTGAGCCAGGGCGAGCAGCAGCGCGCTGCCATCGCGCGCGCCGTGCTGAATCGCCCGAAGATCATCATGACGGACGAGCCGACCTCGGCCCTCGACGATGAAAACGCCGAGATCGTGCTGAAACTGCTCCATGACCAGGCGAAAGAGGCGGGGGCGGCGCTGCTCATCGCGACCCACGACAATCGCATCATCCATCATTTCAAGCATGTCATCCGGCTCGAAGGCCGGGCCAGGGAGGCCGCATGAACGCGCTGTCGCTCGCCGCCGCATCGATCAAATCGCGTCCTTTGCAGGCCTCGCTCTGCGTCCTCGCGGCCGGCGCAGGGTTCGCGCTGCTGAGTTGCATCTTCCTGCTCTCCGGCTCCATCGAGACTAGCTTCATGCGCAACGCGGAAGGCATCGATGTCGTCATCGGCGCGAAGGGAAGTCCTTTGCAGCTCGTCCTGTCGTCCGTCTACCATGCCGATGTTCCCACCGGGAACATCGAGGCCGAAGATTACGAGAAGATGAAGCATAATCCGAAGATCAGCCAGATTATTCCACTCGCTCTTGGAGATAATTATCACGGTTTTCGCATCGCGGGCACGACGCCGGATTATCCGGCGCTTTATCATGCGACGATTCGCGACGGCGTAATGTTTTCGAAACCCTTCGACGCCGTCGCGGGCGCTTTCACCGAGCTGAAAGTCGGCGACAGGTTCGCGGGCGTGCACGGGCTGTCGGCCGACAGCGACGACGTGCATAACTTCCATCTCTACCAGATCACGGGAACCATGAAGCCGACGGGTACCGTGCTCGACCGGCTGATCCTGACCTCCGTCGAAAGCGTGCAGGAGCTGCACCGCCATCCCGATGCGGGCGACCCCGACGCCGCGGAGGAGCAGAAGATCGGCCACCAGGTCACGGCGCTGCTGGTGAAGGTTCACAGTCCCATCGCCATCATCAACCTGCCACGCGAGATCAACAAGACCTCGAACCTGCTGGCCGCCAATCCCGGCTATGAAATGACGCGCCTGTCGCAAAGCCTCGGTTTCGGCCGTGACCTACTGACGGCGCTGGGTGCGGGGTTTATCGCACTTTCGGCCCTGATGCTGCTTTCATCGCTGGCCTCCAGCCTGTCGGCGCGTCGCTATGACCTGGGCGTGCTGCGCGTCCTTGGCGCCTCGCCCCTGACGCTATCCGGCACTGTCATTGCCGAAGGCATGATGCTGAGCGCGGCGGGTACGATAGCGGGCATCGCCGCAGGGCATATGCTGGCTTTCTGCGCCGCCTCGACGATTGCGAGCCTGCAGGGTCTGGTGCTTCCTTCGGAAATGCTATCCCTGACGCAGACGGACGGATTATTGCTGACCGTGGGCCTCGGCACCGGGCTTCTGGCGGGCGCCGTTCCAGCCCTCTCCGCCGCGCGCACCGATATCGCGGGCATTCTTGCGCGGGGGCGCGCATGAGGATAATCGCAGCCATCCTTTCTGCCCTGCTTATGGCGGCGCCGGCTTACGCCTTCACCAAGCAGAAGGCGACGCCTGAAACCACGGGTCTCACGCAGTCCGAGATGACCGTGACCGGCAAGATCGATATGGGCACGATGGTGCTGGACTCGCCCAACCGCACGCTTGCGGATTACGCCAAGGACTATGTCGACATCCCCAAGGGCGGCGTCGACTGGCGCACCTTCGGCAAAACCAAGGAAATCAACATCGAGGGCAAGGACAAGCAAGGCTTCGACTTCCAGTATTTCAAACCCGGCTTCCCGCCCGAGGTGAAAGCGCTCAATGGCAAGGAAATCACGGTCAAGGGCTTCATGTTTCCGCTGGGCGCGGTCGACAAGCAGCAGCTGTTCCTGTTCGGCCCGTTCCCGGTCAGCTGCCCGTTTCATTACCATGTCTCGCCCGCGCTGGTGATCGAGGTCCATGCCGACAAGCAGCCGATCAAATTCTCCTATGACGCGATCACGCTGAAGGGTAAGCTGCAGCTGGTCGAAAAAGACCCGGAAAATAGCACCTTCTACCGGATGACGGACGTCAGTCTGGTGAAGTGATTGACGGCCGGGTCAATGATCCAGCGCCCAATGCCAGTCCGAGCCCTTGAATTCGATGCAGGCCTTCAGGTTGCTGTAGACGTGGATCTGCACCCATTTCCGCGTCCTGGGATTGACGAACCACTCATGGACTTCTTCGTGGCTGTCGATAGCATCCGCTGTATAAGCGTAATTTGCGTTCTTCTCCAGTTCGTGCAGCATGTGGTCGAGGGTGCTGCAGACAGGGTGCGGCGCAGGCTTCTGCACCGGAGGGGGCGGAGGCGCCGCACAGGCGGAGAGAAAAATCAGCCCGACAAATGCCGGCAGGACCCGATGAAGCATATTTACTCCGCTGGAAAATTTTATATAAGTTATCCAGTTTCAATCGTTAAGTCCATGAAGGTGCCATGCTCCAGCGTTCATTCTATTTCCTGCGCCACGGCGAAACGGACTGGAACAAGTCCGGCCTGATCCAGGGCCATACCGACATCCCCCTCAACGATACGGGCCGCGCCCAGGCGGAGCAGGTGGTGTCGATTCTCGCCCGCGCGCCGATCCAGCGCATCGTCGCCAGCACCCTGTCGCGCGCTTACGAAACCGCCTCGATCGTCAATGCTGCGCTGCAAAAACCGCTGGCGGTGGACGAGGGCCTGAAAGAACGGCATTTCGGCGAGTTCGAAGGGCTAAGGATCGCCGAGATGGATGAATTGAAGGACGGAATGCTTAAAAAGGGCCTGCCGGCCGAGGAAAATGGCTATCCCTGTCCGCCCAAAGGGGAACCCTATGCCGACTTCCGCGTCCGCACAATTGCGGCTTTCCGCCGGAATCTTGAGCAATTCGAAGGAGAAAACATTCTCTTCGTCGCACATGGCGGCGTATATCGCGTGCTGCGGCGCTGCCTGTTTACCGAGCTCGACCATAGCGCCAACGTGCAGCCTTTCCATTTTGACAAGCGTGATCAAAAATGGGCGCTTATCAATCTGCGCTAGGTCAGCGCTTTTCTGTAAAGTAAAACTTGTCTCCAAAAGAAGTGACTGTGCCGAAATCCTGTCATTCCAGCAGGGTTTTTTGCTATGCTTGAGGCAGAACTGGGGAGGCGGGCGCGGAAGCGCCCTACCAAATTTGAGAACCAAATCTTTTTCACCGTATCGCACATGTCAGAATTGCAGCCGGATCCGGGCTTCGAACAGCGCCTGGAAGTAATCAGAAGCTTCAATCGAATGTACATGCAGCGTATCGGGCTGCTGGCCGAGAATATTTTCGGCAGCTCGTTTTCGCCCGCGGAGCTGCGCGTCCTGAATGAACTCAGCGTCAAAAAGGCGACTACAGCGACCGTGCTCGCGCGCGAGCTGAAGCTCGATGGCGGGTATTTAAGCCGCATCCTGTGCCGCTTCGAGAAGGACGGGCTTATCACCAAGGAAAAGTCGAAGGAAGACGCGCGCCAGCGCAACATCCTCCTGACGAAGAAAGGCCGCAAGGTCAGCGACGACATCCTGACCGAGGCGCGCCGGATTATCACCAACATCGTTTCCCCGCTGGCCGTGCCGGAGCAGATCCGCCTCGTCGGTGCGATGACGACGATCGACCGCATCATCAACCAAGGCCGGATGACCGACGACCGCGTCACGCCGCCGCCTTATGTCATCCGGCCGCACCGCATGGGCGATATCGGGCTGATCATCCACAACCATGCCGTCCGCTTCGCGGAAGATTACGGCTTCAACAGCGAATTCGAGGCGCTGGTTGCGGAAAAATCGGCCGAATTCATCCGCAGCTTCAACCCCGCCAAGGAACGCTGCTGGGTCGCCGAAATGGACGGGCACCTTGTTGGCTCGGTATTCCTCGTCGACAATGGACAGGAGTGCGGCGAGCTGCGCCTGCTCTATGTGGCGCCCCATGCGCGCGGGATGGGGATCGGTTCGAACCTGCTGAACGAACTCGTCCGTTTCGCGCGGCATGTCGGCTATAAAAAACTGCGCATGCGCACCGAAAGCGTCCTCGATTACGCCATCCCGCTGTTCCAGGAAGCCGGCCTGAAAATCGTCAGGGAAACGACCCACACCCGTTTCGGCAAGGACGTCGTCGGCCAGGACTGGGAGATGTCTCTCTAGAAATTACCCCGCCGCCGCCTTCTTGGGCGCGGTGGCTTCATAGGTGTACTTGGCGACCTTCTGGTCGATGGCGCCGAAGATCGATTTCCCATGCGCGTCCAGCATTTCGATTTTGATCGTATCGCCGAACTTCATGAAACGCGTCTTGCTTTCGCCCTGCTCGATTTTTTCGAGCATGCGTTTCTCGACGATGCAGGCATGGCCCTTGCTCCGGTCCTTGTTCGAGATGGTGCCCGAACCGATGATGGTTCCGGCCGCGAGGGGGCGTGTTTTCGCCGCGTGCGCGATCAGCTGCGCGAAGCTGAAGACCATGTCGACGCCCGCTTCAGGCGCGCCGAATTTATCGCCGTTCCATCTGGTAAGGAGCGGCAGGTGGACTTTGTAATCTCTCCACTTGTCGCCGAGCTCATCCGGCGTAATCGCGACGGGCGAGAAGGCGGACGAGGGCTTGGACTGGTAGAAACCGAAGCCTTTGGCCAGTTCAGGCGCCGCGACCGCGCGCAACGTCACATCGTTCACCAGCATGAGCAGGCGGATGTATTGCCCGGCGTCTTCAGTGGGGGTGCCCATCGGCACGTCGCCGGTGATGACCGCGACTTCGCCTTCGAAATCGATGCCCCAGGCTTCGTCGGCGAAGGCGATGTCGTCTGTCGGCGACAGGAAGGTGTCGGAGCCGCCCTGATACATCAGCGGATCGGTCCAGAAGCTTTCCGGCATTTCCGCGCCGCGCGCCTTGCGCACGAGCTCGACGTGGTTCACGTAAGCGCTGCCGTCCGCCCACTGATAGGCGCGGGGCAGGGGCGAGGCGCAGAGCTTCGGATAAAACGGCATCGCATCCTTCGCGCGGCCCTGTTCGAGGTCGTGGGCCAGGTGTTCCAGCTTCGGCTGCACCGTGGCCCAGTCGTCCAGCGCCGCCTGCAGCGTCGGGGCCACCTTTTCCGCCGGCGCGCATTGCGCGAGATCCTGCGTCACAACCACCAGCCGCCCGTCGCGGCCGTGTTTCAAGGAAGCGAGTTTCATCTTCTATCTCCTAAATTCAATGTCATCCCGAGCGCAGCGAGGGATCTTCGGTGGTCCATAATGACTTTTACCGATATTTTTGCGCCTTGGGAAGATTCCTCGCTTCGCTCGGAATGACAAATGAGAGGTTATGTCTTGATACCAAACATCTTCGGCATGTCCTGCCAGCATTTGTAATAGTCTTTTTGCAGCCCGCTTTTTAGCGCGATGGGGGTGGGCCGCATGATGTAGCGGGATTCGAACATGAAGGCGAGCGTATCCTTCATATAGGCGGGTTTCAGATCGGCGTTCATGGCGGCCTCCACCACGCCCGCGTCGGGGCCGTGGGCCGACATGCAGTTGTGGAGCGAACAGCCGCCCGGCACGAAGCCGCCGCTTCCCTTGGCGTCATAGACGCCCGTTACGAGGCCCATGAACTCGCTCATGATGTTGCGGTGGAAATAGGGCGGACGGAAGGTATGCTCGGCGACCGACCAGCGCGGCGGGAAGATGACAAAATCGACGTTCGCGACGCCGGGCGCGCCCGACGGCGAGGTCAGGACGGTGAAGATCGAAGGGTCGGCATGGTCGAAGCTGACCGTGTTGATTGCCATGAATTGCGACAGGTCGTATTTATACGGCGCATAATTGCCGTGCCAGGCGACGACATTGAGCGGCGAATGGTCGGTCTTCGCGCTCCAGAGCGAGCCGTCGAACTTCGCGATCAGTTCGAACGCGCCTTTCTTGTCCTCGAATGCCGCGACGGGGTAGAGGAAATGCCGCGGCGCGGCCAAGCCGTTGCTGCCGATGGGGCCGAGATCGGGCAATACGAAGGGCGCGCCGTAATTCTCGCAGATATAGCCGCGCGCCGTCTTGTCCTGCACGTCGACCGCGAATTTGACGCCACGCGGAATGACCGCGATCTCGCCGGGCACGGCCGACAAGACACCCAACTCCGTGCGGAAGGTCAGGCCGCCCTGCTCGGGCACGAACAGCAATTCACCGTCCGCGTCATAAAAGAAACGCTTCTGCATCGAGACGTTGATCGCGTAGCGATGCACGCCGAGGCCCGTCCAGCTGTGAGCGTCGCCGCCATGGGCCATCGTCACCACGCCATCGACGAGATCGGTTTTCCTCTTCGGCATCGGCAACGGGTCCCAGCGCATCTGGTTGGGCGTCGCTGAATCCGCGCCTTGCCTAAACTGTTTGTAAGATTTAAAAGGCCCCTGCTTGACCGAGGGCAGGATGCGGTAGAGCCACGAGCGCAGCTGGTTTTTCTGCGGCACCGTAAAAGGCGCGCCGCTCAGCTGCTCGGCATAAAGGCCGAAGGGAGGTTTTTGCGGGGAGTTCTGCCGGCGCGGCAGGGCACCGGGCATCGCTTCGGTTTCGAATTCGTTGCCGAAGCCGGACTGGTACTGGAGCGCCATGGTCAGGAAGCCTTCTTGCCGGCTTTCTTTCCATCGTCTGTCAGCACGCCGCGGCGGATCTGGTCGTCCTCCAGCGATTCAAACAGGGCCTGGAAGTTGCCCTCGCCGAAGCCTTCGTTGCCCTTGCGCTGGATGATTTCGTAGAAGATCGGGCCGATGGCGTCCTTGGTGAATATCTGGAGCAGGATGCCCTGGCCCTTGGTCGGCGCGCCGTCGAGCAGGATGTTGAGATCCTGCAGCTTCTTCGTGTCTTCGCCATGGTTCGGCACGCGCTTGTCCAGTTTCGCGTAGTAGGTGTCGAGCGTGGCCTGGAAGTCGATGCCCCGCTTCTGCAACTCGATGACCGTGTCATAGATGTTCGCGGTGCCGAGCGCGATATGCTGGATGCCTTCGCCGCCGTAACGCTTGAGAAATTCCTCGATCTGCGACTTGTCGTCTGAAGACTCGTTGATCGGAATGCGGATCTTGCCGCAAGGAGAGGTCATGGCCTTGGATTTCAGGCCCGTCAGCTTGCCTTCGATGTCGAAGTAGCGAATTTCGCGGAAGTTGAAGAGGTCGGTGTAAAAATCCGCCCATTTCGCCATGTTGCCGCGATTGACGTTATGCGTGAGGTGGTCGAGATAGGTGAGGCCCGCGCCCTTGTTCGGCGCCTTGTCGGTCAGGTTGAAGTCGACCTCGTAGATCGAGCCCTTGGGGCCGTATTTGTCGACGAGATACAAAACCGAGCCGCCGATGCCTTCGATGGCGGGGATGGAAAGCTCGCCCGGGCCGACCTTGCCCTTGATTTCCTTGCAGCCTTTCGAGACCGCGTGCTTCAGCGCTTTCTGGGCGTCTTTGACCCGGAAAGCCATGGCGATGGCGCCTCCGCCGTGACGCTGACGCGCGAATTCCACCGCAGCGGGCTCTGCGTTCAGGATGAAGTTGATGTCGCCCTGCTGCCAGAGCGTGACCTTTTTGGACTTGTGGGTGCCGGTCTTTTTGAAGCCCAGCTCCGCGAACAGCTTTTCGAGCTTTTCCGGTTCGACGTGGGAATATTCCACGAATTCAAAACCATCTGTCCCCATCGGGTTTTCAAACAGGTCGGCCATGATCTACTCCATATAAATGAACTGCGGCTAGTATTGATGTTTTCAAGGGCGATTTCAAGCCCGGGACTCTGACAATTGCGCGCCAAATCCCTTGTTTTTCTGGACATTTGGGCTTGGCTTTGAAGATTTTGGCGTTAAGATTACTCCCCGGGTTGTGATAATACGGCGGCAGACACCATTTATGGCTACAGAGCAGAACGACAAGAAGGGGATGATGCGTCTGCCGTTCATCATGCCGCAGGACAGCGACCTCACCGTCAGCTTCGAATTTTTTCCGCCCAAGACCGCCAAAATGGAAGAGACGCTGTGGTCGTCGTTTGAGCTATTGCATCCGCTCCATCCCAAATTCGTTTCCGTCACGTACGGCGCGGGCGGCTCCACGCGCACCCGCACGCATGAAATCGTCACCCAGGTGCAGACCCGCAGCGGCCTGCCGGTGGCGGCGCATCTGACCTGCATTGGCCATACGAAGGAAGAGATCGAAGAGATCGTGTCCAGCTATTGGGACGTGGGCGTCCGGCATATCGTGGCCCTGCGCGGCGATCCGCCCGGCAATGTCGGCAAATATGTGTCCACGCCCGGCGGCTATGAATATGCCTGCGACCTTGTCGACGGATTAAAGAAGTTCAAGCCCTTCGAAATCAGCGTCGCGGGATACCCGGAAGGCCATCCGGAAGCGCTGAATTCCCAGATGGACCTGCTGCATCTAAAGCGAAAGGTGGATGCAGGCGCGGACCGCATTATTTCCCAGTTCTTCATGAACCCGGAAAAATTCCTGGCTTTCCGCGACCGCGCGGTCGCCGCGGGCATCAACGTGCCGATCGTGCCTGGCATCCTGCCGATCATCAATTTCAGCAAGACCATCGAATTCGCGGAGAAATGCGGCGCGCGCATCCCGCGCTGGATGGTGACGCTGTTCGAAGGCCTCGACGATCATCCGAAAACGCGCGAACTCGTCGCCGCGACCGTCGCGTCCGAGCAATGCCGCGTCCTTCACGAGGAAGGCGTGCGGCAGTTCCATTTCTACACCCTCAACCGCGCCGAACTCGCCCTCGCCATCTGCCACATGCTGGGCATGCGGTCGAAGAATATTCAACAAATAGCTGCTTAGAAGGAGCACAGTCATGGTATTAGCAACGAACCTGGGGTTTCCCCGCATCGGCGCGAAGCGCGAACTGAAGAAGGCGCTGGAAAGCTACTGGTCGAAAGGCATTTCGAAAGACGAGCTGTATAAAGTGGGCGCGGAGCTGCGCCGCATCAACTGGCAGATGCAGCTGGACGCCGACCTCGACCATATCCCCTCGAACGACTTCACCTATTACGATCATGTGCTGGCGACCGCGGTGCTCGTGGGCGCGGTGCCGGCCCGTTACGGCTGGGACGGCAAGAGCAATGTCGACATCGACACTTTCTTCGCCATGGCGCGCGGCAACGAAAAAGTCGGCGCGATGGAAATGACCAAGTGGTTCGACACCAACTACCATTACATCGTTCCTGAGTTCTCGAAGGACCAGGCTTTCAAACTGTCCGGCGACCGCCCGATGGTGGCTTTCGAGGAAGCGAAGGACATGGGCATCACCACGCGGCCGGTTCTTTTGGGCCCCGTGTCGTTCCTGCTGCTCGGCAAGATGAAGGACGGCGGCGACGCACTGACGCTCCTCGACAAGCTGCTGCCCGTGTACGAACAGATCCTGGGCAAACTCGCGGCGGCGGGTGCCGAATGGGTGCAGATCGACGAGCCCTGCTTCGTCCTCGACCAGCCGAATGCCGCGCGCGACGCGCTGAAGAAAGCCTATGACAGGCTGTCGAAGGTTTCGCCGAAGCTCAAGCTTCTCGTCGCGACCTATTTCGACGAGCTGGGCGACAATCTCGAAGCCGTCTTCGGCCTGCCCGTGGCGGGCGTGCACATCGACCTCGTCCGCGCACCGCAGCAACTGGATGCCGCGCTCAAAGCCGCCCGCAAGGACCAGGTGATTTCGCTGGGCGTCGTCGACGGCCGCAACATCTGGCGCAACAACCTATCCGAAACCCTGAAAATCGTGCAGAAGGCGGTGAAGGCGCACGGCAAGGATTATATCTTCGTCGCGCCCAGTTGCTCGCTGCTGCACACCCCGGTCGACCTCGACAGCGAAAAATCGCTGGACGGCGAGGTGAAGACCTGGCTCGCCTTCGCGAAGCAGAAGCTGCACGAAGTCGCGGCGCTGGCCGAAGCCGCCGACGGCGAAATGAACGAGGTGAAGGAAGCGTTCCGCGAAAGCGACAGCGCCGCCGCCGACCGCAAAGTCTCCAGGCGCATCCATAACCAGCAGGTGAAGGACCGCGCCAAGGCGGTCACGGCTGCGATGCTGAACCGCAAGAGCGCCTTCGACAAGCGCATCGTGGCCCAGCGCAAGGCCTTGAACCTGCCCTTGTTCCCGACCACGACCATCGGTTCTTTCCCGCAGACCCCGGAAATTCGCCACCACCGCGCGGAATTCAAGTCGGGCAAGATCACCGAAGCGCAGTACAACGATTTCCTGAAAAAGGAAATCAAGAACTGCGTCGAGATCCAGGAAGACCTCGGCATCGACGTCTTCGTCCATGGCGAGGCCGAGCGCAACGACATGGTCGAATATTTCGGCGAACAGATGAGCGGCTATATCTTCACCAAGTTCGGATGGGTGCAAAGCTATGGCTCCCGCTACGTGAAGCCGCCGATCATCTTCGGCGACGTCGCGCGCCCGAAACCCATGACGGTCGAATGGTCGAAATACGCCCAGAGCCTCACCAAGCGCCCGATGAAAGGCATGCTGACGGGACCCGTCACCATCCTGCAATGGTCCTTCGTGCGCGACGACCAGCCGCGTTCCGAAACGGCCAAGCAGATCGCGCTCGCGCTGCGTGATGAGGTCACCGACCTCGAAAAGGCCGGCATCAAGGTGATCCAGATCGACGAGCCTGCGGTGCGCGAAGGCCTGCCGCTGCGCCAGAAGAATTGGAAAGATTACCTGCGCTGGGCGGTCGATGCCTTCCGCATCACGGCCTCGGGCGTGAAGGACGAGACGCAGATCCACACCCACATGTGCTATGCCGAGTTCAACGACATCATCGAGGCGGTCGCCGAGCTCGACGCCGACGTGATCTCGATCGAAACCTCGCGTTCGCAGATGGAACTGCTCGATGCCTTCGTCGATTTCAAATATCCGAACGAAATCGGCCCCGGCGTCTATGACATCCATTCCCCCCGCGTCGTTCCGCAGTCGGAAATGGAAGCGCTCCTGAAAAAGGCGGCGAAGGTCCTCAAAGCCGACCAGATCTGGGTCAATCCCGACTGCGGCCTCAAGACCCGCAAATGGGAAGAGACCAAACAATGCCTGCGCAACATGGTCGGCGCCGCGAAATCCATGCGCGGCCTTGCCGTGGCGGCGGAGTAGGGGCTGCCAAAATCAAAAAAAGCCCGGCTGCGAAGCCGGGCTTTTTTATTGAAACTTGTGTTAGTCGTTCGAGGCTTTGGTTTCCGGCGCGCCGTAGTAGGTGACACTGTATCTGTCATCGTTGGCGGGCATGTGGAAGTGCTGCAGCATCTCCAGGTCATGGGAAACAGCCTTTGCCTTCTGGATATGAATCTCGGCAGAGGTCTTCATAAACGGCACCATAAATTGGTCACTCCTGAAATCGTTAAAATGTATTAATGGAACGTGCTTAACGTAGCATAGAATTTTTTCATAATCAAATGGAAAATGACCCGAATGGCTTAGCGCCATCCCTTCATGTGATGCTTTAATTAAAGAAAAACATGAATAAATATCAATTACTACATTGAAATAATTGATATTTATTCGAAGTTAAAATCAGGCCTGTTCGGCGCGGGCGGTTTTCTGCCAGTCTGTTTTGCCGAGGATGTCATCGTTCGAAGGGATGAAAAAGAGCGTCTTCTTCTCCGACTTTACGGTGGCTCTCGCCTGATTCTCCGACGCCGTTTCCATCCAGACGTCCATGAAGAAAGGTGCCATTTTTGAACTCCTGTTTGATTCCGCGCGGACCATAGCAGAATTGATTAACATAATCAATAAAAAAGATGATGGCCTTAAAGCTCCCTGAATGCGGCAGCGAATAACGACAGCACTTGATTGCGCCAGTGAGAGGGCGCGGAGTATCTTGAGCACCATGAAAATCGTCCGCGACATATTGCTGATCCTGGTCCTTTTGGGAGCCATCCTGGTGACGCCGCTCGTCCTCAAGGAATTTTCCAGTTCCGATGAGACGACATCGTCGAAGCGCCGGCCGGTGCAGGAGACTGTCCACGAACAGGCGCCTGAGACGTCCGCCTTGCGGGCAACCGACGGCATGCCACCACAGCCGAAGCCCGCTGAAGTAGAGCCGGACAGCCTGCCGGATAACTCACCTGAAGCGATCGCGCCGGGCGACGCGGCCATCAAGGAATTGCAGGAAGTGGATAATCCCACAGCGGAGAAACAGCAAAAAGCGGACGAGACGCCGATGGAAGCCGAGAACTGTTCCGGCGTCAACCTCGGCGCGCAGCATAACTATGATCCTTTCGTCGAAAACAAAAAGCCGCGCAATACATTCGTCATGGCGACGAGCCCGACCGTGAAAATGTCGCTCAGGGGGAGCGGCTTCGACCTTTACAAGGACAAGGCGGGCGGCGACCTGCACATGGACGGCATCAGCATCACCGGCATGGGTATTTACGACATCCGCAATGATGCGCCGAACCGCCTGTACTTAAGCGCGCCGGCGCTGATGAGCATCGATGGCCGCCATGCCATTATCATCGGCGATAGGGCCGATCAGCTTTATCTCGACCCCTGCCTCGAATGGAACGATCCGATCGCCATCGAGGATGGCGCGGAGCCCATGTTGCGCTATGACGCCCATGACTCGCAGGGCAATCCCGCCTCGGTCAGCGTGACGGATGGCGTGCAGGTCGTGAAACCGGCGGGAAAGAAGAGACCATGACCAAATCGTTCACCGCCGCCTTGGCAATCTTGGCCTTGCTGACCGGCATCGCGGCCGCGCGCGCCGAAGACATGCCGCCGCAGCCCAAGCCGGCGGCGGCCGCGCCCTTGCAGCAGCTTCAGGCCATCGACGCGCCCGCGGCGAAGCTCGATGTTCCGCCGATGCCGTCGAAAGACTGTCCGGGCATCGACCTTGGCGCCCAGCACAACTATGATCCATTCATCGAACTGCGCCGCCGCGTCGCCTCCATCGAGATCATGAACGCGAATGCGTCGCAGATGTTCATCAAGGGCGGCAACGGCGTCGACACGCTGCATATCAACGACAGCGGCTGGTTCGACATCGACGGCAATCACCTCAAGAGCGTCGAGGTCTACGATCTACTCAACGGCGTCCCCAATGCCGCACGGATCTTTGCCGCCGGCCTCGCCAGTATGAACGGCCGCCACGCGCTTATCTTTGGCGACAAGGACGGCGATGCGGTTTATCTCGACCCTTGCCTGCAATGGGAAGGCCCCGTCGCCATTGACGACGGTCCCGAGCCGCTCCAGCGCTACGACGCCCGCGACAAGGACGGCAACAAGGTGTCGGTCAGTGTGACGGTGGGGGTGAAGGTCGTCATTCCCGGATCGAAATAGATCATCAGGCTTGTTTGAAATCCAGCGTGCCGCCCCAGAATTTTTCGATGAGAGGCAGGGCGTCCGCCGAAAAGCCGGTGGAGAGGAACGTGCGTTTTCCGTGGCTGCCCACGTTATATTCGGGGTGCCGCTCCAGGTATCCGCGCAGGGCGCTGGCGGTGGCTTCGGGCTGATGGATGATCGGCACGCCCACCGGCAGGGCCTCTGCAAACAGGTCGGCGACCAGCGGATAATGCGTACACCCCAGGATGACGCTGTCGGGCGGTGCCGAGAGCAGTTCGTTCGCCTGTCCCACGTAATCGCGGATCATGTCCTTCAGCTTCTGGCGCGGGGCGCCGGCTTCGATGGCGGAGGCGAGATCGGGGCAGGCCTGCTGGATGACGCGGATATCCGGGCGGCGCTTGCGGATTTCGTATGGATAGGTTTCCGTCTCCACCGTGCGGGCGGTCGCGAAGACGACGATAGTATGGGGGCCGGCGGCTTCCGCGGGGAACAGCGGCAGCGATGCTTCCGCTTCCGCGAACGGGTTGATAGGGCGCGCTTCCTCATGCCAGCCGAGGCCGGTTGCCGCCTCGATCGTCGGCACCACGATGCCGATGGCGTTGCGCTTGATATTTTCCTTGCGGCGGATGCTCGGCAGCCATTGCTGCTGGATCCAGCGCAGCGTCACGACCGACGCCGTGTTGCAGGCGACGATGACGAGCGTGCAGCCTTCCGCGAACAGGCGCTCGATGCCCGCGCAGGTGAGGTTGAGCACCTCGAGCGGCGGACGCGTGCCGTAGGGTGCGTTCTTGTTGTCGCCGAGATAAACGAAGTCGCGTTCCGGCAGCGCCTCGATAAGCGCGCGATGCACCGTCAGTCCGCCAAATCCGCTGTCGAATACGCCGATCATGTAAATCTCCCAACGCCAAATATATGGCGTTGAACGAAGACTGACAAGGAATAATGTTTGACATAATTTTCAGAAGCGAAGTAAGGTGAACTTATTCGGGGTGAACTCAAAGCATGAAAGAAATTTACGGCAGTCTCGGCGTCGCGTTCCTGGCGGCAAGCTCGGTTCCTTACATCATCGCCTGCTGGAAAAACGCCGCGAAGCCGCACGCCTTTTCGTGGATTCTCTGGTCGCTGATCAACGCCATTGTCTGCGCGGCGCAAATGGTCAGCGGGGCAGGGGCGGGATCCTGGTCGGCAGGAACGACCGCCTTCGTCAACGGCTGCATCGCCATCTATGCGCTGCGCCGCGGCGAGAAGAACATCACGCGCGGCGACTGGATCATGTTTTTGTCAGGCCTTGCGGCCGTGCCGCTCTGGGTGCTGACGAAAGACCCGCTGTGGTCGGTTATCCTCGTGAGCGTCATCGACACTTTCGGCTTCTTTCCCACCATGCGCAAATCCTGGCTGAAACCGTATGAGGAGGTGCTGATGACTTTCGTGCTGGGCGAGATAGGATTTTTCTTCGCGATACTGGCGATGGAGAATTATTCGCTGACGAACTGGCTTTATCCCGGCGTTGTGCTTGTGACGAATTCGATATTCATTGTTGCGCTGTTGTATAGGCGGTGGGTGTGGAAGGGCGCTGCCGTTTAAAAAAGATACGTCATTCCCATGATTCATACTGCGGAATAATCGACCGCAGCTTTCAAGTGAAGCGGTCGAGTCCCTCTCCCGCGATAGCTGGAGAGGTTAGGTGAGGGGCTTGACCGAGATCGTTTTTGCTTTCACGACTGACAAAGGAGAGGGGGTTGTTCCATCACCATCGCTGACAGAATATCCATCGCGAAGCCCCTCACCCCGACCCTCTTCCGCTATCGCGGGAGAGGGAGAATCGCCTTCGCGGGAATGACAGGCTCCCGCAAATACGGCGTAAGGTACTGATACTAGAGCTGAAATTTTACCGCTTGACTAGTCAGTCAAATTTGATTAGATTGAAAGTATAAGGTTCAAGGAGCGTTCGCCATGGTTGGCAACACCGACACAAAGCAGAGACTGATCGACACGGCGCTGGAGCTGATCTGGACGGACAGCTATGGCTCGGTGAGTGTCGACGACATCTGCAAGGCTGCTAACGTCAAGAAGGGCAGCTTCTATCATTTCTTTCCCTCCAAAGTCGACCTGGCCGTCGCTGCGATGGATGAAACGTCCAAAATGGCGCGCGCCAGCCTCGACGGGATTTTCTCAGCCAGCGTGCCGCCGCTCGAACGCTTCGCGCGCTATGCCGACCACACCGTTGAAATGCAGGCGGAAGTGGCCAAAAAATACGGCCAGGTCTGTGGTTGTCCGCTGGCAGCCATTGGCTCGGAAATGGCCTGCCAGGAAGATCCGATCCGCAAGAAATTCGAGGATCTGAGCATGACCAAGGTGCGCTATTTCGAAAGCGCCGTGCGCGACATGGTTGCCGACAAGCTGCTGCCGGAGAATACGGAAGTGAAACCCCTGGCGCAGGAACTCTATGCTTATGTGCTCGGCCAGCTGACGCTGGCGCGCATCCAGAATGACCTGGAGCCGCTCAAGCGCAACCTGAAGTGCGGGATGATGAAACTGCTGGGCGTTTCGGAGAAGGGATCGAAAGCCGCCTGAAACAGCCCAGGATAAACGAGACGAGGGGCGGATGCCCTTGCCGCGACATACCTTGCGGCTTTTTTTGAAACCATAACTAAACCGACTGGTCAACTAAGAGAGGAAAGGAACAGCGTCATGAAAGCAACCGCCCTCCACACCGTTCCGCATGTGAACATGTTCCACAAAGCGCTTCGCGTCGCGGGCATCGCGCTGATCCTCGTCATTCTGGCGTCGATCGCCGAAGGCGCCGAACCGCCCGCCGATCCCGCCGCGCAGTTCGTGCAGAAACTGGGTGAAGCGGCGCTGACAGTGCGGCGGCTTCCGACCAATGAACGCTCCGCCCGCGTGCTGGAGATCGTGCGCCAGAATATCGACGTTCCCGCCATCGGCCGCTTCATGCTGGGCACTTACTGGCGCGACACGACCGCTGAGCAACGCGAACGTTATTTCAACCTGATCGAGAAGCAGCTGGTCCGCACCTATGACACCCGCTTCGGCGGTCAGTCATTCCGCGTCGCCAAGGTCGTGCATTCCGGCGATGACACGCTCGTCGGCACTGAAATCGGGCAGACCAACGGCCGCCAGCCCGTCGATGTCGACTGGCGCGTCCGCGACGACCACGGCCAGATGAAGATCGTCGATATCGTCATCGACGGCATGAGCATGAGCGTCGAGCGCCGCGGCGACTTCGCCTCGGTCATTGAAAGGAACGGCGGCAATGTCGAAGCGCTGCTGTCGGCCCTGAAATGAAAAACGTCAAATCAATAACCCCCGTACGAAAGGAACTGCTGCCATGAAAACCGCGAAACAAACCGCCACCAAAACCGACCTCGCCATCATCGACCGCTATCTCGCCGAATTCAACGGGCGCGCGGAATGGGCGAACGCCCTGATCGAGGCGGAAACCGGCGACTTCTACCTCGCCGAGCTTATCCGCCGCATGTCGGAGACGGATGACAACCATCCGGCATCCGAAGCCGCGTTCGACTGGATCAACTGATCAACCCAAAAAGGGAGGCTGCCATGAGTTTCGAAAACCTTTACATGAGCCACAGCATGCACGAGCTATTCAACAAGTCCGGCCTGCCGGCGTCCGAAGAGATCGCGGCTCAAGCGCTGGCGGTGCGGACGCACAGCGATCGTCACGAACGCTTCACTTTCGAAGCAATGCTCGCCGCTGCCGAAAGCTATTCGAACAGCGCGGCCGACCTCAACGCCTACGCCGGGTCTCATTAACCCGTTTATCGTCAGGAGTACGTAACATGCGCGATATCATTCCCGAGACCGACAAGCCCACCCTGAAAGACCGCGGCGTTTCCGCCGACGTGCGCCTCGACGGCGAAATCCACCCGATGCGCGAATGGAGCCCCGCAGGCGTTTCCTTCGAGACGCATGGATCGCAACTGAGCGAAGGCGAGCCTGTCAAGCTGACGCTGCGCTTCCACCTGCCGGATGAAAGCGTCGGCATCTGGATCGACGGCCATGTCATTCGCAGCGGCGCGGGGGTGACCGCGGTCGAATTCGACGATCTCACCGCCTACGCCCAGCGCCGCCTCGCGCGGGTCATCGACGGACTTTCTTCCAACTAACTCTACCTGCACTCACAACCTCAACCAAGGAGAACTATGATGAAACTCGACAACCGCAATATCATTGTCACCGGCGCGAACCGCGGCATCGGCGCTGCTATCGTGCGCGAGCTGCTCAAGCACAAGGTCGGTAAAGTTTATGCCGCTGCGCGCAAAATCGACAGCCTGCCGGATTTCGGCGACAAGCGCGTCGTTCCGCTCGCCCTCGATATCACCAATGGCGGGCAGGTGAAAGCCGCCGCTGAAAAGGCAAAAGATGTGCATGTGCTGATTAACAATGCGGGTATCGCGACATTTGCAGCGCTGACGGACGAAAAGGCCGATATCGCCGCCGACATGAACACCAACTATTACGGCACGCTCAGCGTCACGCGGGCTTTCCTGCCTGCACTGCAGAAGAACGGGCAGGGGCAGCTGGCCAACGTGATCAGCGTCGTGGGTCTCGCGCCCGTCCCGGCGATTGGCGGTTATTCGGCCTCGAAGGCCGCGCTGCACTCCGCGACGCAGACGCTCCGTGCCGAACTCGCCCCGCGCGGCATCAAAGTCTCCGGCATCTATCCCGGTCCCATCGATACCGACATGGCCCGTGACTTCCCCATGCAAAAAGCTTCGGCGGAATCGACAGCGCAGGCGATCGTGAAGGGACTGCTGGGCAGCGACGAGTTCATCTTCCCTGACCCGATGTCCGAACAGGCCGGCCAACTCTGGCGCACCGACCCCGTGGCGCTCGAAAAAATGCTGGCGGCGCCGATGGACAAAGCCGCTTAAAATCCGTTTCCTCCCGCGATCCGCCGCGCCCTGACCCCCGGCGCGGCGGATTTGTGTTTGCATACTTTTCTGTCATTCTGAGGGAGCGCAGCGACCGAAGAATCTCTCTTTGTGCCGATAGAAAAGCGAGATCCTTCGCTTCGCTCAGGATGACAGAACTTCTTCGAACGTTACGCTTGACAGAAATGCTGCACCGCAGTAGTGTTCAGTATGCGCCGATTTGAAGCCGACAGCTTGCGGGCGCTTAACAAATTCAGCTAAAGCGTTGGCGGACAATGTGCCGCCGCGTGCTATACGTCGGCGGCTTTTTTATGCCTTCGAGAAAGGATGCATTGTCATGAGATTCCACACCCACACTATCAACACAAGTCCGCCCGTTGCCGTCGTCCCGGTAACGCCCGAAGCGCTGCACGATGCGGCGGAGCAGGGCGATGCGCGCCTGATCCGCGCGCTGATCGCCGATGGCGCCGACGTCAACACGCGCGACGACAAGGGCCAGACGCCGCTCATTATCGCCATCCGCCACCGCCAGCTTCGCGCTGCCGCCGAACTCATTGCTGCTGGTGCGAGCCTGAACGTCGAAACCAGATCCGGCTGGACGCCGCTCTCCGTCGCCGTGAAGTCTGGCAATCCCTTCATGATCGAGCTGATTGCCGCGACAAGCGGCGGAGTCGCGCGCGGCTAAACCACCTTATCCGTAACCCCGGCGAAAGCCGGGGTCTAAAGCGGTTCAGCTCTAAGGCTGGCACCGTCTCATTTGCAGTGGCCGCTGTACGGGCGGACAGGTTTTAGACCCCGGCGTTCGCCGGGGTTACATGTGTACTTGTTTGAGATGCCGAGCTTACGGCTTCGGATTGCCGTTCACGACCTTCTTGACAGCCGGCGCATGCGCCGCTTCGAGGGCGGCGAGAAACTTGTCGGCCTCGAGCGCGGCCATGCAGCCCATGCCGGCGGCGGTGACGGCCTGGCGGAAGACTTTGTCTTTCACGTCGCCCGCGGCGAAGACGCCCTCGATGTTGGTCTTGGTTGAATCCGGGGCGGTGACGATATAACCGTCGCTGTCGAGCGTGACCTGGCCCTTGAACAGTTCCGTGGCGGGCTTGTGGCCGATGGCGATAAAGACGCCGTCGGTTTTGAGGTCGGTGACCGCGCCGGTCTTGAGGTTCTTGATTTTCGCGCCGGTGACGACTTTGCCGTCGCCGGTCACTTCATCCAGCTCGCTGTCCCAGATGACGTTGATCTTGGGATGGTTGAAGAGGCGGTCCTGCTGGATCTTTTCCGCGCGCAGCGTGTCGCGGCGGTGGACGAGCGTGACCTTGGTCGCGAAGTTGGTGAGGAACAACGCTTCCTCGACCGCGGAGTTCCCGCCGCCGATCACGATGACTTCCTTGCCCCGATAGAAGAACCCGTCGCAGGTGGCGCAGCCGGAAACGCCCTTGCCCTGGTATTGGGTTTCCGAAGGTAGGCCCAGCCATTTCGCCTGCGCGCCCGTCGCGATGATGACGGCGTCGGCAAGATAGATGTCGCCGCTGTCACCGATCGCCTTTTTCGGATTGGCGTTGAGGTCGACGCTCTTGATCGTATCGGTGATCATCTCGGTGCCGACGTTTTCCGCCTGCTTGCGCATTTCATCCATCAGCCAAGGGCCGTTCACGGGATTGGCGAAGCCGGGGAAGTTTTCGACGTCGGAGGTAATGGTCATCTGTCCGCCCGGCTGCATGCCCGCCACCAGCAGCGGCTTCAGGTTGGCGCGCGCGGTATAGATCGCGGCGGTGTATCCGGCGGGGCCGGAGCCGATGATCAGCACCTTGGCGTGATGGGTCTTGGACATTTTCTCTTCGATCCTTCCTGACGTCGTCCGTCTTTCCGTATGACGGGCGGCTTATAGAACATGTTTCATCCGCGCCTGTAAAGAGGAAGGGCGGCAACGGAAACCCTGTGGCGACTCATCGATTTATACGGTTGAGCCCATATTGCCAGATTTCAGGCGCGCGGTCGCGGCATGGTTGCGGTGCGCTTATCGCAAATGAAAGATTCATAAAGCTTTTTTTTGGAATTATTACACTTGAAAGCAAAATATGCTAATATTATTACATTGCAGAGTTTGATTCTAACCCACCCTCCATATTCGAGTAATAAAATGCCAAAAGTGAAATTAGACCGCATCGATCGCAAGATTCTGAACGATCTGCAGGAAAATGGCCGCATGACGAACGTCGAGCTGGCCGAAAGGGCAGGCATTTCCGCGCCGCCATGCCTGCGCCGCGTCCGCGCCCTCGAAGAGGCAGGCGTCATTAAGGGCTATCACGCCGACATCGACGCCGGCACGCTCGGCTATGGGGTCATGGTCTTCGCGCAGGTAGGCCTCTCCACGCAGTCGGAAACCGATCTCAAAAAATTCGAAGACCTCGTGCGCAGCTGGCCGCTGGTGCGCGAATGCTACCTCGTCTCGGGCGAGGCGGACTACATCCTCAAAATCGTGGCCGAAGACTGGGATGCCTATCAGAAATTCCTCACCACCTACCTGACCACCGCGCCCAACGTCAGCCACATCAAGTCGGCGCTCGGCATCCGCGTGGCCAAGCACAAGCCCGGCGTACCGGTCGACATCGAATAAAGGGCGAACGCACGGTCTGCGTGAGTATTCATTAAGTCACGGAACTCAATAGATTTATGTCAGATAATTTGACATAAACATCGGACGATGTATACTCCCGTAAATTATCGGGGGAAGTCACGTCATCATGAAGCGGGAACAGCCAGACAGGAAAGACGAGCGCTTTGTGCTCGGCGACTGGTTTGAATCCGTCGGCGAGGCGGTGCGGACTTACCCGTTCCGCGCGGGCACGGATGCCGCGAAGATCATTCATTACGACCGCAGGAAAGTCTCGAAACTGCCGCGCGATTTCAATGCGGCGGCAAAGGGCGCTTCCCCCCTGTCGCGCCTCGACCAGGCTTCTGCCGGACGTCACATCTATACGGTGGGCGAGGGCGGCTGGGAGAACGAACGCGCGCCCGCCCGCGACTATATGCTCCAGCGCATGAAAAATCTTTATACCGTTTGCAAGCGCAATGGCGTCGGCGTCGTTGTTCACACACCCGAGCCAGGCATCATCCAGATCAGCCTCACGCCGCAGACGCGCCCCATGCTGAAACCCGCGCCGCGTCCCGGACCCAATGCGCGTCCCCGGCGGCCGAAGTTCCAGATGTAGGCGCTATTTCGGCTCCGCCGATGCCGCGTGGACGTCGGACAGGCCGTAGTAGACGCCCTCCGCGAGATCTCCCGGTTTTTTCGCCAGGTGCAGCCGTCCGTCCAGCGTCAGCGGCTTGTAGGTGAAGGCGACTGGCGCGGAGGTGTCGACATCGATCATCTCGGCCGGGCCGCCGGGCAGGCAATAGGGGCAGCTCGGCGAATAGGCGCTGAAGAGGAAATGCTTCTGGTCTTCCGAGCCATCGAGCGGAAACATATAGCCCGTGATCTTGATGTGATGACCGTCGAGCGCGTCGACTGCCTTATCGAAGCGGATTTTCCCGGCATCGGGCTTCGCCGCGGCCAGCTGCTTCCAGGTCAGCGTATCGGACTTGCCTTCGGCGTAATTGCCTTTCTGCAGGCCCATCGAACCGATGAGGAACAGCACGCCCAGGAAGATCGCGAAAAATGGAATGCGCTTGCGGACTTCTTCGCGGTCGCGCTCCAGCACCTGCCGGACGCCATAGCCCAAACTGCCCAAGAGGAACGCCGGAAGCCATATGTCGCTGAGTTCCGCGCGGATCACATGCAGGCCGCGCGGGCTGAAGAAGCTGCCGCCGATCGGCGAGACCGGAATGGGCCGCCAGGGGAAGAAATGCCGCGCATCCGAAAACGGCCAGAACAGCGCGACGCCAAGCCCGCCGTCAGTCATCGCGTCAATTAGCGGATGCGAAATCGCAGAGATGAACGTATAGGCGAAGACGATCCAGCGGTCGGTCTTGAATTCGGCGTTCCGCCATGTCCATAGCGCGGCGAGCGTGACTGCGAAGAAAATGGAATGCGTGAAACCGCGATGCCCCCACTGGGATGCATAGGGAATGCCGACCGCGAAGCCGAAGCTGTCGAAATCCGCGGCGATGGACGAGACGATGCCCGCGATCAGCAACGGGCGCGGAATGCGTTTTTCTCCGAGCGCGAGGCCGAGGGCGAGGGGGATGGTGGGGTGCGAAAAGACTGATGCCACTTACGCCGCCTTGCGCGGTTTCTTTTTGAAGGGATACATCATCTGGCCCCAGAAGCTCTCCGGTATCTGCTCGCCGTGCAGGCCGAATTTTTCGGGCTGCTTTCCCTTGGGCATATAATAGGTGCCAAAGAGCCGGTCGATCCAGGGGAACAGCCCGGAGAAGTTCTTGTCGAGCCCTTCCTCCTGCGACGTATGATGCCAGCGGTGGAAGCGGGGGGAAGTGACAAGCTGCCCGAGCCAGCCGAAATCCCAGCTGACATTGGCGTGGATGAGAATAGCGTAAAACGTCAGGAACGGCAGATAGGCGGCGATCACCACCGGATTGAATCCGAGGCCCAGCAGCACGACCGCGGAAACCGCGCGCGACGCCGCGTCGTTGACGGGGTGCAGCCGCACCGACGACAGCCAGTCCAGTTCCTGCGAACAATGATGCACGGCATGGAATTTCCACAGCCTGCGTCCGTGGAACCAGCGATGCATCCAGTAGCCAAGGAAATCGCCGATGAGAAGCAGCAGGGCGATCTGCAACGCGGTGGGGAGGTGAGTGGTGACCCAGGTGTGGCGATCCTGGAACAGTTCCATGAGCATGCGCGGCGGCCTGTGGAACACGATGCACAGCGTCAGTGCGGTTGCGCCGAGCGCGATCGCCTGCGTCACGAGGGGCGTCCAGAACCAGTAGACGAGGTCAGTCTTATAGCCCGCGCGAAAACGCTTTTGGTTTTTGTTGGCGGCGAATAATGATTCCAGCACCGAAAAAATAACCGACAGGATGACGAAAGCGGCAGTCAGTCCGATAATGCGATGCATGGCGAACCCCACGGAAATATGTGCCTATAGTATTATACTGCGGGTGCCGAAAAACACCTGCGATATCAAATTAACATATGAAATTCATGCGATTGCTTCCCCTCCCGCGAGCGGAGATGAAGGCGCGCTCGCACTTGCCGCTTACGGCGTATAACCGGTCGGCCGGTCATCCTCGCGGTATTCGGTGCAGAGGATGGCGTAGGCGGCCTTGATGTCCGGCATGGCGCGCTCGACGGCGGCTTCGCCTTCGTCCATCAGTTCCTCGGCGCGGTCGAATTCCATGAGGCCGATGTGGCCGATGCGCGGCACGATCAGCACGTCGGGAGGATCGCCTGCGAGGCGCGAGCGGGCGAGGCGGTCCTGCACGATGTTGAGCGCGGAAACCATGACGCCGAAGATCGATGGCGAGCCGGGATCTCTTCTGAACACGCGTTGGATGAGGCCCTGCTTTTTCGCTTCCTCGACCTGCTGCGGCCCTTCGAAATTCAGAAGATCGAAGCCCGCCACGGTTGGGATGGTATCGCCCGGGCGTTTCACTTTGCCGATGATGTCGCCCGACACGTTCACCGCGATGGTCATGCGCGCGCCGTTGGCGGTGCAGGCGGAAACCGGCACCGGGTTGACGAGCGCGCCGTCGATAAGCCAGCGGTTGTTCATGAACACGGGCGGGAAAATGCCTGGCAGCGAAAACGAAGCGCGCATGACATCGACGAGGCGGCCTTTGCGCAGCCAGACCTCGTGGCCCGTCACCAGGTCGGCGGTGATGGCGACGAAAGGATGCGGCAGGTCCTCGACCTTGACGTCGCCGAAGTTGTCGAGCATCAGCTTTACCAGCCGGTCGCCGCCGATGAGGCCGGAGCTTTTCACGCGGAAATCGAGATAGGAGAGGACCTTGAACTTGGTCAGCGTATAGGCCCATTCCTCGAGCGCGTCGAGCTTGTCAGCGAGATAAGCGCCGCCCACAAGCGCGCCCATTGACGTGCCGGCCACAACCGTGGGTTCGATGCCGTGGCGCTTGAGCGCGCGCACGACGCCGAGATGCGCGAAGCCGCGCGCGAGACCGGACCCCAGCGCAAGGCCGATGCGCGGCGGCGCAGCCATGTGAACTGTTGTACTTGCTTGTCCCGGCGCTGCCTGCCCTGGCGCCGGGGCTTCCGGACCGGCGGAAGGTTTATCCGGTCCTTTTTTATCCCTTCCGAACATGAAACCCCGTCTTTTTGTATTATGTTTATTGTTTACAGAGCATGGGTTAGAGACTAATATCGCCCATTCATGTTAATATAGCATGACTTTCTAAAGTATTAACAAGTAACAGAGAAATCGTTTGGCAGCCCCCCGGAATAACGAGAAAAAAGCGGCGCATATGACAGGGTCGCTGCCCTTGGCCCTGCGCATGTGGCGGACCTATATCCGGCCCCATCTGGCGGGTTTATTCAGCGCATTGGTCCTCATGCTGCTCGCCGCCGCCTCGACGGGGGCTATGGCCAAGTTTATGGAACCTGTCATCGACAAGGTTTTCGGGGACAAAAACCCCCAGGAGCTCTGGCCGGTGGCCGAAGTCGTTTTTACCGTTTTCACCGTCCGCGGCTTCGCCACCTATGGCCAGGGCGTCATGATGAACAACTTAAGCCTGCGCGTCATCAGCGACATGCAGCGCAATATGTTCGCGCACCTTGTGCAGTCGGATCTTGCGTTCTTCCACAGCCAGCAGAGCGGGGAATTGATGTCGCGCTTCCTGGCCGACACGGCGCTGGTGCGCGCGGCGCTGACCGAAAGTCTGACCGGCCTCGGCAAAAACTTTTTTACCGTAACCTTCCTGATCGGTGTCATGTTCTACCAGGACTGGAAGCTGGCGCTGATCGCGATCTTCGTCTTTCCGGCCGCCGCCTTCGCCGTCATGCGCATGGGCAAGAAGCTACGCCGCGTATCGACGAGCACGCAGGTCAAGATGGGCGAGCTCACGAGCATGCTGGGCCAGGCCTTCCAGGGCAACCGCCATGTGAAAGCCTATGGCATGGAGGAATTCGAGAAGCAGCGCATCAACGGCGCGGTCGAGCAGATCTACAAGCTTCAGACCCGCGCTTTCCGCGTATCGACCGTCGTGACGCCGCTGGCCGAGATGCTGAGCGGCATGGCCATCGTGACGATCATCGTCTATGGCGGCATGCAGGTCATCCAGGGCCATAGCACCGCGGGCAAGCTGTTTTCCTTCATCGCCGCCTTCCTGCTCGCCTTCGAGCCGATGAAGCGCCTCGCGCGCCTCAACGGCATCAACCAGATGGGCTTCGCCGCGTTGGACCGCTTTTTCCAGCTGATCGACCGCCCGCCCGCCATTCAGGATAAGCCGGGCGCAGGCGAACTACGTGTGCAAAGCCCTATCGTCAGCATCGAGAACGTGTCCTTCACCTATGCTGACGGCAGCGACGCGCTGCGCGGGGTCAGCTTCATCGCGCCGGCAGGCAAGACCGTGGCGCTGGTGGGCGAGTCCGGTGCCGGCAAATCGACGATCCTCAATCTCATCCCGCGTTTTTACGATGTAACGGGCGGCGCGATCAAAATCGACGGGCAGGATATCCGCGACGTGACGCTGAAAAGCCTGCGCGGCAGCATGGCGGTGGTGAGCCAGGAAGTCGCAATCTTCTCCGATACGATCCGCGAGAACATCGCCTATGGCACGCCGGGCGCGACGGAAGAGCAGATCGTGGAAGCCGCGAAACTCGCGGCCGCGCATGAATTCATCCGGGACCTGCCGGAAGGCTATGACACGCGTGTGGGCGAAAACGGCGTGAAGCTCTCGGGCGGGCAGCGCCAGCGCGTCTCCATCGCGCGCGCCATCCTGCGCAACGCGCCAATCCTGCTGCTGGACGAGGCGACCTCCGCCCTCGATACGACCTCGGAACGCCTCGTGCAGGCGGCGCTCGATCGGCTCCAGAAGGGCCGCACGACCATCGTCGTGGCGCACCGCCTGTCGACCATCATGAACGCCGACGCCATTTATGTGCTCTCGCATGGGAAGCTGATCGAAAGCGGAAACCATTCCTCGCTGCTGGCGCAGAACGGCGCCTATGCGCGGCTCTACGGCAATTTGATGAGGGAATCCGCCTGACGATGGGCAAGAAGCTAGTGCGTCTTTTGATCGAGCTTGCGGCGATCTATGCTTTCGTCATCGCCGTGCTGTTCTTGTTCCAGCGCCACATGGAATATTTTCCCGACCCGCGCGATGTGGGTCTGCCCAAGGACGCGGGTATCGCCGAAATGCAGGTGCTGCATGTGACGACGGAAGACGGCCTCAGCCTCGTCGCCTGGTTCGCCCCGCCGAAGAAAAAGGACGGCAAGGTCGTGGTGCTGTTCCATGGCAACGGGGGCAGCATCCCCTTGCGCGCGAACAAGGCGCGGCTGCTGATCGACCACGGCTACGGCGTCTTCTTCACCGAATATCGCGGCTACGGCGGCAATCCCGGCGATCCTACGGAAGAGGGGCTTTACCGCGACGCGCGCGCCGGCCTTAGCTGGCTCATGAACAATGGTTACAAGCCGTCGCAATTCGTCATCTACGGCGAAAGCCTGGGCACCGGCGTCGCGGTGCAGATGGCCAGTGAGATCCATCCGAAATATCTGATCATCGAAGCCGGTTTCAGCAGCGCAGCCGACGTCGCGAAGGGGTCGATGGTTGGCATCCCCGTCGACCTGCTCATGCGCGACCGTTTCGACAATGCCAGCAAGATCGCCGCCATCAAGACGAATCTCCTCATCGTCCATGGCACGGCCGACAACATCATTCCGATCGAACACGATCGCAAGCTTTTCCAGGCCGCCAACCAGCCCAAACATTTCTATACCATCCATGGCGGCGGGCATGTCGATCTCTATAATTTCAAGGCGGGCGAGATGATCGTGGGCTGGCTCGACAAGCAGGTAGCGGGGGAGCAGGGATGATCTTCCGCGTCGTCGAGGAGTTGTTTTTCGTTTACGCCCTCCTCGTCGTCTTCGTCTATTTTTATCAGCGGCATCTCCAGTATTTTCCCGATAAAACCAATCCCGGTGCGCCGGCGGACAGCAATGTGCCGGAAATGTCGGTCGTTTACGTCACGACTTCCGACGGCGTGAAACTCCTGTCATGGTTCGCACCGCCGAAGAAAAAAGATGGCAAGATTGCCGTGATCTTCCACGGCAACGCGGGCAACATCGGCGGGCGCGGCATCAAGGCGCGCTATTTCCTCGACCGCGGGTATGGCGTTTTCCTCAGCGAGTATCGCGGTTTCGGCGGCAATCCCGGCAATCCCACAGAGCAGGGCCTGTACAACGATGGGCGCGCGGCGCTCAAATGGCTTGAAGAAAAAGGCTATGTCCCCGGGCAGTTCGTTATCTACGGCGAAAGTATCGGCAGCGGCGTTGCGGTGCAGATGGCGCTGGAAACGCAGCCGCGCTACCTCATCCTTGAATGCCCCTTCGCCAGCGCGCTCGAAATCGCCAAGGCGCGTTATTCATTCCTGCCCGTCGAATTCATGATGCATGACCGCTATGATAGCGTCGGCAAGATCGGCAAAGTCGCCTCGTCGCTGCTTATCGTCCACGGGGACGAAGACCCGGTCGTTCCCATCGACTCTGGCAAGCGGCTGTTCGAGGCCGCCAACCATCCGAAGGAATTCTGCTCCATCGCGGGCGGCGGCCATTCCGATCTTTACGACCATCATGCGGGCCATATCATCGCCGACTGGCTCGATCAGCAGATTTCGGGGGAGAAGAAGCATGGCGCAGCAACAGGGTAGCAAAAAGCAGCGGATCATCCGCGTCGCGGTCTTGCTGGCGATCTTGCCGGTCCTGATTTATGTCGGCATCGGCGCGCTGCTGTATACATTCCAGCGCAGCCTCCTCTATCCCGGCGTGATCGGGGCGGTCGCGGCGCCGGCGGAATACAAGCTGGCGAATGTCGAGGCCGAGAAGGTCAAGACCGACGACGGGCTGGAACTGACGTCCTGGTTCACGCCGCCGAAGGATGCCAAGACCGGCATCGTTGTCGTGTATTTCCACGGCAATGGCGACAACCTGCTGGCCGGGTCGCGGTTGATGCCCTTCTATACCAAGCGCGGCTATGGCGTTTTTCTGTGCGAATACCGCGGCTATTCCGGCAATCCCGGTAAGCCGACGGAAGAGGGGCTTTATACCGACGCGCGCGCCTGTGTGAGCTGGCTGAAGGACCATGGATACGGCCTCGACCGCATCGTGCTTTATGGCGAAAGCCTCGGCACGGGCGTCGCGGTGCAGACGGCGGTGGATAATCCTCCGCGGCTGCTCATCCTGGAATCGCCCTATACGAGCGTTGCGGAAGTGGTGAAGCAGTTTTATTCGCGTTATCCCGTCGACCTGATGCTGAAGGACCGCTACGACAGCATCGACAAGATCGCCAAAGTGAAAGCGCCGGTGCTGGTCGTGCACGGCGACCTGGATACGCTCGTTCCCTTCGAGATGGGACAGGCGATCTATGCCGCCGCGAACGAGCCGAAGACCTTCATCAAGGTTGATGGCGGCGGACATGACAATCTCTATGCGTTTAACGCCGGGCAGCTGATCCCCGACTGGCTCGACAAAAAACTGCAGGCCGCGAAATAGGGCGCATCACTGTCAACGCACTGAACCTCAAGGGGAAAACGCATCTGAACCGGGTTAAGAATTTGACAAACCCGCGCCACTTCGCCATATTACCCGACATGATAAACGAACGGCAGTTAAAACCGCAGGATGTCGCCGTATCGCTTCCCCAGCGCGTCCGGGAAAGCGCCGAATTCGTCGCGACCCATGCCGACTTCGTCAAAATCCGCCTCGGCACCGTCGAAGATTACACGAAACAACTTCTTGCGCGCTATCCCGTCATCACCAGCCTCGATGCGCAGAGCCACTTTTTGTCGGAGGCCTCGCCGGCCGCGACGGCTGCTTTCGTGCTGGCGCTCGACAGCGTCAACTTCGGTTCCGGTTATTTCAAAATCGCGGCGGAAGCGGACGTTGCGCTGGAATACAACATCATCGCAGGCGCCTTGCGCCGCGCCTTCGGCGAGAGCCGCATGAACACACCCTATAAATGGCTGGCCGCGACGGCAGAGGAATGCCACGAAATCTTCGGCGTGCCCGCCGGAAAGAGCCGCCACCTCGACCGGCTGATGGGGCTGTTCGCCGACCATCTCGGCGCTGCGGGCCAGCAGATCGTCGAAAATTACGGCGGCGAAGTGATGAACCTGCTGGAAGCGGCGGGGAATTCCGCCGCGCGGCTCGTGAATATTGTCGCCGGCTGGCCGACATTTCACGACAAGACGATATATAAAGGCGCGCCCATATCCTTCTTCAAGCGCGCGCAGATCCTCGCGGCGGACATGCAGCTCGCGCTGCAGGGCGCCGCGCCGGCCGCCTTCACGGACATGGACGCGCTGACCTGCTTTGCCGACAATATGGTGCCGCATGTGCTGCGCTGCGATGGCATCCTCGACTACGCCCCGCAGCTTGCGGCGCGCATCGATAACGGCGTGCAGATTCCCGAAGGCTCGCCCGAAGAAGTCGAAATCCGCGCCTGCGGCATCCATGCCGTGGAGCTGATGAAACAGGCGGCTGTTGCGCTTGGCCACAGCGTCACCTCGGTCAACATCGACCACATCCTGTGGAACCGCGGCTATGAACGCGGGATCTACGAGAAACCCAGCCATAAGACGCTGACGGTCTGGTATTAAAATTCTTCAAAACTAACCGTCGTAACCCCGGCGAAAGCCGGGGTCTAAATCTTCCAATAAAAATGGCGGAAACCGTTTAAAGACGATGGCCGCCATTATGCTGAGAGGGCTTAGACCCCGGCTTTCGCCGGGGTTACGCGATTATTACTTCCGCTTGTCGATCGGCACGAACGAGCGCTCGACCGGGCCTGTGTAGAGCTGGCGCGGGCGGCCGATTTTCTGGGTCGGCTCCTGGATCATTTCATTCCACTGCGAGATCCAGCCGACGGTGCGGGCGACCGCGAACAACACGGTGAACATGTTGGTGGGGAAGCCCATGGCGCGCAGGATGATGCCCGAGTAGAAGTCCACGTTCGGATAGAGTTTCTTCTCGATGAAATAATCATCCTTGAGCGCGATCTTCTCGAGTTCCATCGCGAGGTCGAGGAGGGGATCCTTGATGCCGAGTTCGCCCAGGACCTCGTAGCAGGTATCGCGCATGATTTCGGCGCGCGGGTCGTAGTTCTTGTACACGCGGTGACCGAAGCCCATGAGGCGGAAGCTGTCGTTCTTGTCCTTCGAGCGCTTGATGTACTCGGGAATGCGGCTCTTGTCGCCGATTTCCTTGAGCATGGCGAGAACCGCCTCGTTCGCGCCGCCGTGCGCCGGGCCCCACAGGGAGGCGATGCCGGACGCGATGCAGGCAAAGGGGTTGGCGCGGGACGAGCCCGCAAGGCGCACGGTCGAGGTCGAAGCGTTCTGCTCGTGATCGGCGTGCAGGATCAGGATGCGGTCCATCGCGCGCGACAGGATCGGGCTGATCTTGTACGGCTCGGACGGGACGGCGAAGGTCATGTAGAGGAAGTTTTCGGCGTAGCTCAGATCATTGCGCGGATACATAAAGGGCTGGCCGATGGAATATTTATAGACCATCGCGGCGAGCGTCGGCATCTTGGCGATCAGGCGGAAGGCCGCAATCTCGCGCTGGCGCGGATCGTCGATGTTCAGGGAGTCGTGATAGAAGGCCGAAAGCGCGCCGACCGTGCCGGTCATGACGGCCATCGGGTGGCTGTCGCGGCGGAAACCGCGGAAGAAAAACTGCATCTGCTCGTGCACCATCGTGTGGCGCGTGACGGTGTTGACGAATTCTTCTTTCTGCTGCTTGTTCGGCAGTTCGCCGTTCAGGAGCAAATGGCAGACTTCAAGGAAATCGCTTTTCAGCGCCAGTTCCTTGATCGAGTAGCCGCGGTGCAGCAGCACGCCCTTGTCGCCGTCAATGTAGGTGAGGCCGCTGTCGCAGGCCGCGGTCGAGGTGAAGCCGGGATCATAGGTGAACATGCCCGTCTCGGCGTACAGCTTGCGGATGTCGATGACGCGCGGACCGATGGTGCCGTCGATGATCGGCAGCTCATATTTTTTTCCCGTCTCGTTGTCGATCAGCGTGACGGTCTTCTGCGTCTTGGGCTGTGGCACGGCGGTGTTCATTTTGTTCCCTCTAATGGCAAATGGATTTCCCCTTATTCAATGATAAGTCAGGTCACTAACGAATTCAACGCAGATATGGTGCAGTGCAACAAAGTAATAAATTATTGGAATAGTTTATGGTTTTCGTTCAATCGAGGGTGCTAAGGTACCGTGGTTTCGGAAAGGGATGGGGGCTTTGGAAGTTTTTGTTGCTATGGAAACAGGCGCGCGTTATAAGCGCTGACCATTTCAAATCAGCGAGGATTTAAAACCATGGCATTGCCCCTGACGCCCAGCGATCACCCGGATTTCCAGAAGAAACACCCCATCAATCCCAACGACGAATTCATCGTTATGATGGATGGTCCTCAGCAGCATTCGGTGCAGGAACTCACCAAGGTCTTCAACAAACACGGTCACGGCAAGATCACCGTCGCGCTGACCGGCACCTTCTTCGTGAAGGACATGACCTGGCCCCTCGTCAACGAACTCCGCTCCCGCGACGACGTCCGCTGCTGCGGCCCGAGCGCGGGCAAAATCGGGCCCTGCTGACGCGGTGGCGAATTGAGGGCTGTCTCTTCAAAATAAAAACGCAGCGACTCTCGCGAGCCGCTGCGTTTTGTTAAATCCGTTCAATCCCTACGCGGCTTTGGGGCCGGCGGGGATGGCGGGTTTTTTCTCTTCCGGCGCGGCGGCGGCCGAGGCGGCCGGCTGCGGGGTTTGCGGGAAGGCGTCGACCATCACGACATCGCGTCGGGAAGCGTCGGAGAGCTTCACTTTCGCGATTTCGTCGGCGGTCAGCACGCCCACCTTTTCGGCGGCGGCGAGGACTTCCTCGCGCTTGTCCGACTTGGCGATGACCTTGTTCTTCTGCGCGAGATAGAGCTTCTTCTCGAGAGGCTCGGTCTCGACGGTCAGCAGGAAGGCCTTTTCCAGGCGGCTCAGCTGTTCCTTCTCTTCGGTCGGCTTGAAAATGCCGTGCGTGAGGTTGTCGCGCACTTCACCCGGGTTGCGGATGGTGTTCGCGGCAGCACGCTCCAGCTTGTCCGATGGGCCCGCGTTGCGCTGGTCCTTGACGAAGAACAGGGCGCCCAGCGTGACCGCCATCGCCGTCAGGCCGACGACCGGGCCCGCGAGGATGCCGGCGACGGCGCCGCCCACGGTGAGCGCGGCCATCAGCAGCTTCTTCGGGAAGGCGAGCGTCTTGACGGCTTTGCCGACCAGCTTGATCGGATGGTTGTCGAGCGCGCCGCCGAGGGCCGTTTCGGCTTCCTTCAGCGCGTGCTTGACCGCCCAGTCGACCAGCGGCTTTTCTTCCTTCTTGCGGCCGTTCTTCTCCCAGTACCAGAGCGTGGAGGAGGCGAGGTAGAGGTTCGAGTAGACGTCGCCCATGCGCGCCGAGGTGCGCTCCTCTTTCTTCAGGTTGCCGCCCAGCGTGCCGAGCGAAGCGTCGGCGGCGAGGTTGAAGGCGGCGGAGAGGCGGTTGATCTCCTGGTAGTATTTCTTCGTCGAGGGATCGACGCCTTTCGGGGTCGAGGAGAATTTGCCGCCCGTGATGCCATAGACGACGCTCTTGACCGCGCTGGCCGTGGTGTTGGCCACGTGCTGGGTCAGTACTTTCGCGAGCTTGCCGAAGGCCTTGTTCGGGTTCGGGTCTTCTACTGCACCCAGTTCTTTCAGGATGTAGGGATGCGCACGCACCGCGCCTTGGCCGAAGATGATCAGGTTGCGGGTCATGATGTTGGCGCCTTCGACCGTGATCGCGATCGGCACGCCTTTATAGAGCGTGGAGAACACGTTGTTCGGGCCGTTGGAGACGCCTTTGCCGCCATGGATGTCCATTGCGTCGTTGACGATTTTGCGCATGCCTTCGGTGAGATGGTATTTCAGGATCGCCGAGGGGATCGCGGGGCGTTCGCCGCCGTCGACCATCTGCAGCGTCGCTTCGCGCGCGGCGTTCATCATGTAGGTGAGGCCGGCCATACGGGCGAGCGGCTCTTCGATGCCCTGGAAGTTGGAGATCGAGGTGCCGAACTGCTTGCGCGTGCGCGCATAGGCGCCCGTCGCATAGGACGACATTTTCGCGGCAGCGGTGGAGAGCGCGGGCAGGGACAGCGAGCGTCCCACGGCCAGGCTTTCCATCAGCATGCGCCAGCCCTGGCCTGCGCGTTCCGGACCGCCGATGATGTTGTCGAGCGGAATGAAAACGTCTTTGCCTTTGTTCGGGCCGTTGTGGAAGGGCAGGTCCATCGGCGCGTGACGGTCGCCGATCTCGATGCCGGGCGCGGTGCGCGGCACAAGGGCGACGGTGATGCCGACGTCTTTCTTGTCCTTGCCGAGCAGGTTGTCGGGATCCTCGAGCTTGAACGCGAGGCCGATCAGCGTCGCGATCGGGCCGAGCGTGATGTAGCGCTTTTCCCAGTTCAGGCGGATGCCGAGTTCGCCTTTTTCGTTCTTGCAGACGACGCCGCGGTCCGGGATCGCGCCCGCGTCAGAGCCGGCATCGGGACCGGTCAGCGCGAAGCAGGGGATCTCCGTGCCGTTCGCGAGGCGCGGCAGGTAATAATCTTTTTGCTCTTTCGTGCCGTATTCGCCGATGAGTTCGGCGGGTCCGAGCGAGTTCGGCACCATCACGGTGACTGCGGCGGTGATCGAGCGCGACGCGAGTTTCATCACGACGGCAGAGTGCGCCTTCGACGAGAAGCCGCGGCCGCCGTATTCCTTGGGAATCTCGAGGCCCATGAAGCCTTCTTCGCGGATGACCTTCCACGCTTCGGGCGGCAGATCGTTCTTTTTCTGGATGTCCCAGTTGTCGAGCATCTTGCAGAGCTTCTCGCACGGACCGTCGATGAAAGCCTGTTCTTCGGCCGACAGCTGCGCTTTTTCGTACTTGAAGAGCTGGTCCCAGTTGGGGCGGCCGCTCATCAGCTCGCCATCCCAGCCGACGGTGCCCGATTCAAGCGCCTCTTTCTCGGTCGCCGAAAGCGGCGGCATCGTGGCCTTGAATTGTTTGACGATTAAACTGCGCAGTCCCATGTGTGACTTCCTCTTTCAAAGACGCGTTATAACGTGACACTCCCCCACCAATCCAATGATGGGTTTGCCCTCTGGTTGCCGTTTTTTATTGTTTTTGACGCAGCTATATTCACTGCTGCGACAGGAAATGTCAAAACATAATAAATATTCATAACGCTTTAACGGAATCTTCAGAAACCGCTGCGGCGCAGCAATTACTTCGCTGTCGCCGCGAATGGCAAATCGCCACAAACATGGCAAGAAAAACGCCGAATTAATTCTGCAATGCAGCGGGAACCAAACCAGTTGTCATTGCAATTCAATGTGCCGTTGGAGGAAGCTTTCGCGAACATGAACAATACATAATGTAACGCATCGCCGCTTCGTTGCTTGGATAGGGAAGCGACCCTTCAGAAGGAGTACAGTCATGAAACATCTCGCACTCATTGCCGCCGCCGGCGCCATTGCCCTCTCGTTGTCGGCGCCCGCATTTGCAAAGAGCATCAATGCCGCCACGCCCGCTGTTCCCGCCTCCGTCACCGGCACCCGCGCAACGCCGGCGATGCCGGGAAATGCGCGGGCCGCCGCGAATGTGTCCGAACACCGCAAGATGCGCCGCGTGAAGGTCAGGAACGTGCGCGCAGCGACGCCCGCGGTTCCGGCGCGGGCCAAGGCAGGGGTGAAGATCAAAACCGGTCCAGCCGACGTGAAGACCGAGGACAGAATCGACCTGCGCTAAACATTGTCTCCACTCATTGTCTCCACACAATGAAAACCGGCTCCGCAATCGCTTGCGGAGCCGGTTTGATTTTCTGAATGCGGAATATTACTGCGCGGCAGCGGCGGGCTGCCCGGCCACGGGACCAGCGGGTTTCCAGGCTGCGGCTTTCGCTTTCAGGGACGCGACCTGTTCGGGCTTGAGAAGCTTCTCCAATTCATCGCGTTTGGCGAGCCAGACCTTATTGGTGCTGTCTTTGGCAGCGACGCTGACCCAGAAATAGGCGACGGGATAATTTTGCGACACGCCAAGGGCGTCCTGGTAAAGAGTACCGAGTTTGAACTGCGCGTCCTTGTTGCCCGCGTTCGCGGCCTTTTCATACCATTCCGCGGCGACGCCGAAGTCGGCATCCAGGCTGTTGCGCTGGCCATAGTGTTCGGCGAGCGCATATTCCGCATCGACGTTTCCCTTCTCGGCGGCCGCTTTCAGGTCCGTCACCGACATGCTGGCGGTGCCGCCGGTCGCGGGCGCGGCAACGTCTGCTCCTCCCGGTGCGCTGGAGGAGGCGGCAGGCGGGGTGATGGAAGCGCCGCCGGGGCTCGCGCCCGGCGCGGAAGGGATGCCGATGGGCGGCGCGCTGATCTCGGCGGCCAGCGCGGGCGCCGTCACAAGCGCCATGAGCGCGATGAGGCTGATGTATCTGGTCATTCGGTGCTCCTGTTTCCATGCCCGCAATGCGGGTCCCGGTGTTTTCGAATGTTCTGGTGCGGCGAGCTGTCGCGGCAGGGGAAGCGATCCATATGGAAGAGGAGAAAGCGGATTGTCCTGACGCGGCATCAAAGAATACCGCAATCAGTTTGGCATTCCGGAGCAGGCTTCCGCAAGGCTGAAAAGCGCGGGCGCGCGCTCAAAAGCTGTTGCGGAGCCTGCTAAACACATTTAAGACTGAAGGCCTTATGACGCTTCCGAAAGCATTTATGGACGAACTTCGCGCCCGCGTGCCGCTGTCTTCAGTGATCGGCAAGCGCATGAAGCTGACTCGCGCGGGGCGGGAGTTCAAAGGATGCTGTCCTTTTCATAAAGAAAAAACTCCGTCGTTTTACGTCAACGACATCAAGAGCTTTTATCACTGTTTCGGCTGCGGCGTGCATGGCGACGCATTGGGCTTCCTCATGGACTACGACAACCTGCCGTTCAAGGACGCGGTCGAACAGCTCGCGAGTCTGGCTGGCATGCAGGTGCCCAAGCCCACGCGCGAGGAAGAACAAAAATTCCAGCGCCAGATGTCGCTCTATGACCTGATGGACGCGGCGGCGAAATGGTACGAGCACCAGCTGCACGACAAGAAGAACAAAAAAATACTGGAATATCTGATAGAACGCGGACTGAACTTAGACACCATCAAAACATTCCGCCTTGGCTTCGCGCCCGACGGCGACGAGCTAAAGAAGTTTCTCGAAAAAGCCGGCTACGCGTTTGAAGACATGAAGGAAGCCGGGCTCTTCAAGGAGTCCGAACGCAAGAAGGGCGAGGTCTATCCGTTCTTTCGCGCGCGCGTCATGTTTCCGGTGCAGGATTTTCAAGGGCGGGTGGTCGCCTTCGGCGGCCGTGTCATGCCCGAAAGCCATGGCGGCCCGCCCGACAAATCGGCGCCCAAATACATCAACTCACCCGAGACTTCGATCTATCATAAGGGCAAGATGCTCTACGGCTTGTCGCGCGCCCGCAAGGCCATCGGCGACGGGGAGACGGTGATCGTCGTTGAAGGCTATATGGACGTCATCGCCCTCGTGCAGGCCGGCTTCACGGGGGCCGTGGCGCCGCTCGGGACAGCCCTCACGGAGGCCCAGATCGAGGAAATCTGGAAAGTCATGCCCGAGGACAAGCGCACACCCGTCCTTTGCTTTGATGGCGACAACGCCGGCCTGCGGGCAGGAAGCCGGGCGATGGAGCGGGTTTTGCCCATCCTCAAGCCAGATCATTCTGTAAAATTCGCTTTTATTACCGAGGCAAAGGATCCCGACGATCTGATCAAAAATCACGGCCGGTCGGCGATGCAAAAGGTGCTCGACCAGGCCATCAGCCTCTTCGACATGATGTACCTGGAAGAAGCGAAAGAGCGGAATTTCGCCCAGCCGGAAACGCGGGCCGGCTTTCGTTTCGCGCTCGAAAAACGTGCCCGGACGATTGCGGATGGGGCTGTGCAGCAGTTCTTTATTCACGAGATAAATCAAAGAATTAATAAGGATTTGTTAAGCGGAAGTTCAGACCGGCCCCAGCGGACGCAACGCCAGGGGCATTTCTTTAAAGGCAAGGTGCTGCCGCCCAACGCCCATACGCCGGTGCGGCCGATGAGCAAGAAGCCGCCGCCCCTCAAGGGCAATGTCTCCAAACTGCTGCGTGAGAAGGTGCTGATCGCCACTCTTATTAACTATCCGCAACTTTTTGATGAGTTTGCGGAGCAGCTGGGGATGGTCGAAGTGCCTAACGCGGACTATGATCAATTACGTCAGGAACTCATCAGGTTTCTCGGCGGGGGGTACGACAATCAGGAAAGTGATCGGATATACCTTGACGATCAGGCAGTTAAACAACATCTTATTGAGTCAGGGTATGGCAAGATTCTTGAGGCCTTGTTCGACAAGTCCTTATACATCTATGCAGGTTTTGCAAAACCCGGTCAGCCGCTGGAACTCGTGAGGCAGGGCTGGCTGGAAGCCTATTCGAGAGGGCAGGAAAAAGCCCGCTGGAAGAAGGCATGAGGGTGGAACTACAGACTTAGTCAGGGAGCACATACGCGCATGGTCGCGAAAGCAAACGAAGAGCAGGAAGTCGACACTCAGGAAGAGGCCGACGATGCACCGCTACAGGGCGCGCTAGCCAAAACCGTCAAAAAAATAATCGCCAAGGGCAAGGAGCGCGGTTACGTCACCTACGACGAAATCAACAAGCTGCTTCCCGCCGGCGAATATACCTCCGATCAGATCGACGAGACCATGGCGATGTTGTCCGACATCGGCATCAATCTTGTCGAGGAAGAGCCTGAGTCCGACGAAGCCGAAGCGAAACCCGAAGCCGCCGAAGGCGAAGAAGAAGGCGCCGGCAACCTTGCCGAGGCCGATTTGGGCCGCACCGACGACCCCGTGCGCATGTACCTGCGCGAGATGGGCTCCGTCGAACTGCTGTCCCGCGAAGGCGAGATCGCGATCGCGAAACGCATCGAGGCCGGCCGTGAAATGATGATCGGCGGCATCTGCGAAAGCCCGCTCACCATCCAGGCCATCATGAACTGGCATAAAGCTCTCGAGAACGGCGAGATGTTGCTGCGCGACATCATCGACCTCGAAGCGACCTACGGCGAAGGCGACGCGCCGGAAGGCGCTTCCGCCGCGGGCGGCGAAGCCCCCGCCACCGGCGGCGGCGAGGGCATGAGCGCGAAAGCGAAAGCCATCCAGGCCGCCGTGGCGGAGAAGCTCGAGAAGAAAGAAAAAGAGCGCCAGAAGGAAGAAGAGGCCCGCAAGAAGGCGAAGGCGAAGAAAGCCGCCGCCGCGGGCGAAGACGACATCATCATCGACGACGAAGAACCGAAGCCGGTCTATGACGAAGGCGAGCTCGACGAAAGCTCGCTGTCGCTCGCCGCGATGGAAGAGGAACTCAAGCCCCAGATCATCGAGACCTTCAAGATGATCACCAAGGCGCACAAAAAGCTCGCGAAAGTCCAGGAAGACCGCCGCGAGGCTCTTGCCAAGACGAAAGAGATTCCCAAGCGCCTCAACGACAATTACCGCAAGTGCAAGTCGGAACTCGTCGATCTCATGCAGTCGGTGCGCCTCAATATCTATCGCTCCGAGCAGCTGATCGAACAGCTCTACAACATGAACCGCAAGGTCTTGGGCCTCGAGGGCCAGATCATGCGCCACGCCGTCAACTGCGGCGTCGCGCGCGAGGAATTCCTCGACAAATGGGCGGGCAACGAAGTCAACCCGCGCTGGATGCTGGGCGTCGCCAAGCTTCCCGCCAAGGGCTGGAAGAAATTCTCGGAAAAGCACAAGGACGACGTGAAGAGCCTGCGCGACGACATCGAGAAAGTCGCGCAATCCTCCGGCCTTCCGCTGCCTGAATTCAAGCGCATCGTGCAAACTATCCAGAAGGGCGAGCGCGAGGCCGGCAAGGCGAAGAAGGAAATGGTCGAAGCCAACCTGCGCCTCGTCATTTCGATCGCCAAGAAGTACACCAACCGCGGCCTGCAATTTCTGGACCTCATCCAGGAGGGCAACATCGGCCTCATGAAGGCGGTCGATAAATTCGAATACCGCCGCGGCTATAAATTCTCGACCTACGCGACTTGGTGGATCCGCCAGGCGATCACCCGCTCGATCGCCGACCAGGCCCGCACCATCCGCATTCCCGTGCACATGATCGAAACCATAACAAGCTTGTGCGCACGAGCCGCCAGATGATGCACGAGATCGGCCGCGAACCTACGCCCGAGGAACTTGCCGAGCGTCTGGGCATGCCTTTGGATAAAGTGCGCAAGGTCATGAAGATCTCGAAAGAGCCGGTCTCCCTCGAAACGCCCGTGGGCGACGAGGAAGACAGCCAGCTCGGCGATTTCATCGAGGACAAGAACGTCATCCTGCCCGTCGAGGCGGCGATCCACGCGAACCTGCGTGAGACCACCACGCGCGTGCTCGCGACGCTCACGCCCCGCGAGGAACGCGTGCTGCGCATGCGCTTTGGCATCGGCATGAACACCGACCATACGCTCGAGGAAGTCGGCCAGCAGTTCTCGGTCACGCGCGAGCGTATTCGCCAGATCGAGGCGAAGGCCCTGCGCAAGCTGAAGCACCCCAGCCGCTCGCGGCAACTGCGCAGCTTTTTGGATACGTGAGGTGCGATGCCGGACGCATTCCGGCATTCTTCCGTTTTTCCATGCCGGACTTGTTCCGGCATCCAAAAGGCCGTCGGGCCGTCATATGAATCGATGGCGGATTCATGTGACGCGCGGGCGCGCTTTTGGACCCCGGGACGAGCTTGGGGTGGCGCGGTATAGCGGATAGCGCATGTCAGTTACTGCAACAAAATCGCGCCTGAAAAAACAGGCCTCGCTCAAAGCCGAAAACCCCGCAGCGTCGTCGGATGCCCGCTGGTCCCGCGCGTTCCAGGCACAGAAGGGAATACTGCTGACGGGGCTGCTCTACATCCTCGCCATCGTCGCTGAATCCGTCTATGTCCATGTGCCCTTCACGCAGTTCATGCGCATTGGGCTCGTCATCCCGGTCATTATTCTGAAATGTTTCATCCTGCTCGCTACGATGGGGTTCGGCGTCTTCGTCAAGGCCTGGGCCACCCAGCGAAAAGGCCCGCGCGCGGCGGCGCGGCATGCGCTCGATGTCGGGCTGAAATATCTCTTCGACGGCGACGTCTTCCCCTTCGCCTGCATCGGCTTGCTGGTCATCGTGGCGAACGGCTTTTACTTCGTGCAGAAGTCGCTGATCCATGTGCTGCACCCCTATGCCTGGGACGATTTCTTCATCGCCGCCGACCGTTTCCTGCACTTTGGCCATTTGCCCAATGAATTCATCGTGCCGCTGACGCGGGCGCTCTCCTTAGGGCCCGTGCTCGACGTCCTGTATTTCCTGTGGTTCGTCATGATGTACCTGTCGATGGGCTATGGGCTGTTCTGGGACGGCGACCTCAAGCGCCGCCTGCGGTTCCTGTGGTGCTTCCTGTTGTCCTGGATCCTGCTGGGCTCGGTCCTCGGCACTTGGTTTTCGGCGGCAGGGCCCTTGTTCTATCATGACTTTTTTCCGAGCCGGCCCGATCCTTATGCGGACTTCGTCGAATATATCGCCACGGCCGGAAAGCACGACTTCCCGATGGCGCAATGGTCGGGAGAGCACTTATTAATGTGGACAACGAACGGCGATCTCGTGAACCTGAACGCCGTCGCGGCTTTTCCCAGCATGCATATCGCCATCGCCTGGCTGGCGATGCTTTACGGGTTCAGCATCAACCGCCGGGCGGGCTATGCCGGCGCCGTCTTCTGCGTCGCGATCTATCTTGCGACCGTCCTGTTCGGCTTTCACTATGCGCTCGACAGCTATGTGTCCATTATCTGCGTCAGCCTGATGTGGTGGGCCGCGGGATGCGTCCTCGGCCGTGCATATCCTAATACCGTTGCTCTGAAGCGATTCTGACCTTCCGCCGGGCTATACAGGCGCCCACGACCAGTCTCACAATCCTCCAAAAGAAATTTTCTTTCCTGCGAAAGCGGGCGAATTCTTATGTCTTTTCAAGCGGCAACCGCTTCTTACAAACTTCTTACAACTCCCACACAGGTGCCTCACAACCCGGATTGCTAACCGTGCTTTAATGAAATTAAGAGATAAAAGAAAAGCCAAACGGGTTTCATGAGGGGGAGGGTGTATCGATGTCGGACGCGCTGGAAGCGGTTCTCAAGGACGCCATCAAGAAGATCATCGCAGAAGCGATCGCTGAATCCACCGCCGCCGGCTTGACGCCCGCCTGCGCGACGCCGATGCCCGCCGTCCCGGCCGCAGCGGCTGCCGTTGCCTGCCGCACTCCGCGCGTCCAGCCCGTTGTCAGCGGCACCGGCTGGGAACGTCTCAAAATCGCCGCCAAGAGCCTGGCTCTCGGCGCCTTCGCGCTGGGCGCCTGCGGCATTGCCTCCAATATCCTTTTTCCCGCCGACTGGGCGCAGGCCGCGAACGACTGGGCCTGGATGCAGAACGTGCACAAGCAAGCGCAGGCCGAGGAACAACGTCATCACCTGCATTTCCAGCGCCGCGACTATGACCCCAACCTGACCGACATCAACGATCCCGCCGACCCGGCCGTCGCCGCCTGCATGGCGCAGAACCAGCAGAACGTGCCGCAGAAGCTGACCTGGAGCGACCTTGCGAACCCGTCCAAGCTGATTTCGATGTACAAGAGCGACCTGTTCCTGCATGCGGACGCCGACGACCTGACTGCCATCGTAATGTTCTACGAAATCACCCGCATGGCAAAGGGCGAGCCGGTCTCGCTCAAAGACCTGCCAGCCGACTTCAAGAACAGCCTGCCGTGCAAATGGCTGCCGGCCTTCAATGCGGTGACCGCCGCTTACCCCGAGCCCACCCCGCTGCCGCCCGTGCCAAAAGATTTCATCGGCCCGTTCGTGCCGTACTTCAACTGATGCAAGACTTCGTGTGTGAAGGGTGAGACCCAGGAGCCTGATCTAAAAAAGAAGCGTTCAAGAGGCGAGGGGAGCGGCAAAAGCAGGGCCGCTCCCTCCTCATTTGGGCCCGCAAACACGCGATTTCATTGGTAAACCCGGCTCTTTCCCCATAAACCCGGCCTATGTTATAGTCTGCACCTTGGCGGGGCCTGTAGCTCAGTTGGTTAGAGCGGGCCGCTCATAACGGTCTGGTCGGGGGTTCAAGTCCCTCCGGGCCCACCAAATTTTCCTGTGATGATTTCGGAAGGCAAACCTTGAACACTCTGCCGTCACAAACATCCGCGGATAAACCGTTGGTCTCGCTTTACTCCGCTTGCGGTCTCGGGCTCATTCTCCCTTATCCGACCGGCGTTATTTATACAAACCAGGCCGGTGGCCTGTCCTGTCTCCAGCCGCGGATGGAAGGCATCTATGTCCCGCTCGATATCGAGGATGATGCGGCGGCGACGGAAGGCTTTGTGAAGGAATTGTTCCGGTTCTTTTATGAGGGGCCGAAATGGAAGGGGCATTGCTACAGCGAGATCGATGAAGAGACGGCCGATTTTCTCGATGCGCTCTTCGCCCGGCATCCCACCATCAAAGAGCTCAAGATGCGTGTCGACCGCAGCCGCCTGAAGGAGTGCGTGGAAGCCTGGATCCACGTTACCTTCGATCCGCCCGGAGATTATTACTTCACCGTTCCCGGTACTGCGGGCGTTCTCACGTGGCCCAATAGCGATTGAATTGCCGTTTGGGACGATATTTTCTTCGCCTGCCGCCATTGGCACCCGAGCGCTAAATTCTCCTATGGTTTGGTTCCGGGCCAATCATGCGTTCCAGCGAACGTCTTTTACAATATATTCTTACCATTCGCCCGATGCCCCGCCGCCGCCGAAACTTCCGCCGCCGCCGCTGAAGCTCTCCTTATCGTCATCCTCCTCCTCCTCCTCCTCATCGTCGTCTGAGTTGGAGGAGCCGGAAGAGCGGGACGATCTGTAGGATGATTTTGAGCCGGTGGAACTGGGAATCGCGTCCTGCTGTTTCACCTCGCGGCAGGCCTGGCGGATGGCGCAAAAGAAACCGTACAAAATTCCTGCGCCCATCAGCATCGCCAATACATTCGCAACGGTGCGGTCGAAGTCGGGATCATCGGCGTCATCTGCATCGCCACCGCCGGAAGCTGCTGAAGCTGCGGAGGTTTTCGTTGCCGGGGACACGTCGCCGCCCATGAGCGTGACAAGCGCATCTGCCGCGTCGCGGATGCCTTGCTCCATCTCGCCCTTGCGAAAGGCCGGGAGGAGGATGCCGTAGATGATATGGCTGGACACCGCATCGGTGATAGTCTCTTCCAGCCGGTAGCCGACTTCGATGCGGACTTTGTGGTCCTTCGGCGCCACGAGCAGAAGCACGCCATTGTCCTTGCCCTTTTTACCGATCCCCCAGGAGCGGCCGAGCTCCACACCATATTCCTCGATGGTCAGCCCCTGCAGCGAAGTGAGGGTCACCACGACCAGCTGGTCCCCCGTTTTGTCCTCCAGCGCCTTTAGTTCCTGCGTCAGCGCACTCGCCGCATCATCCGAAAGGAGGTGCGCGTCATCGACGACCCGGCCCGTCAGAGCCGGAAATTTGACCGCCGCGACCGCGTACGATGCGCAGAGCAGTATCATGAGTGTCGCAGCGACAAGGCAGCGCAAGCCGGTAGGGCGCCTTGGAATTACCGAGATGTGCGTGGTGGCGTTCATGTCTTGTCCTCCCCATGGCATTATGAGACGGGAAGGATTGACGGGCGGTTAACCGGTGGATTTTCGGGTTCCTCCAGCTGGCCCCATTGACTCTTCGCCTCCAATTCCCCTATGGTTTGGCCTTCAAAAATATTGCATCGCAATAACTTTTATTTCGGAAAATAAGGACGGCAGGTCACATGGCACAACCCAGCGAAAACAACAGCAAACCCGGCAACAACCAGGAACCCGCGAACGAAAACCAGATCAAGGACAAGCCGCGGCCCTTCGCCATCTTCTCGCACGAGGCGGCGAAGACGAATGCGGTGCTGGAGTCCACCTCGCTGGAGCGCAAGGAAGTCGACAGCAAGGTCATCGCCGCGACGCGTGCCTATGCTCCCACGCTCGAGCAACACGGCCTCGCGCTGAAAGAAGCGGGCGAGAAGCGCCTGACGGTGCGCCGCGAAGCGGTCGAGAATCTGACCAACGAAGTCGGCGAAGCGCAAAAAATCATCGACGAGCTGAATAAAAAGATCGCCGAGGAGCGCGCGAAACAGGAACGCTCACAGAACGCGCTCAACACCGCGACGCAGGATCTCCTGACCGAGAGCCGCAACGTGACGAAGGAGAACAAGGACGCCTACAGCAAGAAGAAAAAAGAACTCAAGACCGGCATCAAGGCCGCCAGGAAAGAACGCGGCGCCGTCTATAAAAAGACCGGCAAGCAGATCCGCCGCGAGCGCTGGAACACCTTCAAGCGCACGACCAAGGAAGCCGTCGCCTTCTTCCCCGACCTGACCGTCCGCTTCGCGAAAGCGACCAAGCGCGGCGCGGGCGAAGTCATCCATGTCTTCCACCGCTCGGCAAAGAAAGCGGGCGAGGGCTACAACGAACCTACGCCGTTCAGCATCACGCGCGAACAGCCGCTGCCCCAGCAGCCGCAAAAGCCGGAAGCTCCCCAGGCGCAGAAGCCGCAAGGGCCGAAGCAATAGTCTCTCACAGTTTCCGTGCCACCCCGGCGAAAGCCGAGATCCAGCCGCGCCGCGTCTGCGGCGCGCGTGTCGGGATGCCTATTGAAACTTCGGTTTGCGCTTTTCTTTGAAGGCGGTGAAGGCTTCCTTGGCATCGTCGGAGTCCAGACATTCCCGGAAGATATCGGCCTCGGCGTCGATGCGGGCGGCGACGGATTCGAAGTCGCGGCGCAACAGGGCCTTGGTGTGGAGCAGCGCGTTGCGCGGCTTGGCGGCGAGTTTCTTCGCGGTTTTGAGTGCGGTCGCCTCGAGGTCTTCGGGTTCGCAGACGGCATTGGCGATGCCGGCGTCGACCGCCGCCTTCGCACTGAAAGGCTCGCCCAGCATCAGCATTTCGGCCGCGCGCGGGTGCCCCGCCAGGCGCGGCAGCAGCAGGCTGGCGGCGGCCTCGGGCACTAATCCCAGGTTCACGAAGGGGAGGGACAGGGTCGCATCCTTCGCCACATAGATGAAATCGCAATGCAGCAGCATGGTGACGCCAAGTCCCACGGCAGTGCCGTTGACGGCCGCCACGATGGGCAGTTTTGCGTCCGCAATCGCGCGCACGAACTTCAGCACCGGCGCATTCTTTGATTTCGGCGGATTTTCGAGGAAATCCTTCAGGTCGTTCCCCGCGCAGAAACTATCGCCCGCACCGGTGATGAGGATGACGCGGACGTTTTTGTCCTTCTCGGCGTCCTTGATCGCCTTGGTCAGATCGTCATACATCTCGACCGTCAGCGCGTTCTTCTTGTCCGGCCGGTTCATGCGGATGGTCAGGATGCCGTCCTTTACCGATGTGGTCACGAGGTCTGACATGCGGATGTTCCCCCACGCTGGCGGTTTTTAGTGTTTTGTCATATGTGAGTTTTGTATCAGAGGGGTGGGAGCAGGGCAAATGAAATGGATTATATGTCATAATTCAGCGGCATTCCCGCAAAAGCGCGATCTCCGTCCGCATGCTGCACAGGATTCCCGCTTTCGCGGGAATGACACTTACTGGAATTAAGCACTCATTTACATCTCATTGATACAAATAGCATGGGGATATCAGCGCCAGCCGGCATTCGGCGCTTTCACATATTAAAACCACGGCATTGATTTGATGATTGGGAAAGATCGGAGTTTTCATGCCTGACAGTCTCGACCTGTATTTAAACCAGGGATCATTACTGGCCTCCGCCTTGGGCGCGCTGGCCTTTATCTTTTTCTACACCGGATTCATTTCGCCCATCCGCCGCCAGCGCGCGGCGCTCGAAAAGCTTAAGCGCGGCATCGCCGAGGCGAAGGCGGGCGGGGGCGTTACGCCGCTGACGCTCGTCGCGTCGCTGTTCGCGGATAATCTTGCCTGGGCGCAGGCTTGGCACGCCTGGGAAAACACGCTGCGCAAGCAAACGGAGGAGATCAACGGCGAAACCATCGTGAAGGATGTGCGCATGGCGTCGCAGCCCGCGATCCTGTTTGCCCGCAACACGCTGATCGATAGCGGCTATGAAACCGGTTCCGCGCGCCATCTGCCCTGCGCCGCCACGGTGCTGGGCGCTGTCGCGCTCTTTGCCGCGATTGCAGGCGCCTATTTACAGGAAGATGGAGAAGGCTTCACCTCGGCGGGACCGGTCGGCGCCATGGCGCTCGCGCTGGTGCCGCTGCTCCTCGGGCTTGCCGCTTCAGGCCTCATGAAAACCTTGCCGGCGGCGCTGCCGGTGCTGGCCGATGAGGTCGTGCAGGCGCTCGCCAATCTTTATCCCGCGGCGGACGCGGCGCCGGAACAGGCAGTCGTCGTCGCCAACGCCGCCGTCATCGAGGCCAAACGGGCCGAGGAAGCGGCGTTGATGCGCGACATGCTGGCCCGGGTGCTGGGCGAGGTCCTCGCGCAGCAGATCGGCCGGCAGACCATGTCGATCCAGTCCTCCACTGCGTCGATCACCGCCGACATCGTCAAGTCGGTGGGCCGTGCGATGGAGCAGCCGCTGGAAAAGATCGTTCTCGCATCGCAGCAGTCGGCGAAACAGGCCGAAAGCATCGAGCATGTCATGAAGGATGCCATGGCCGCCATGGCGCGCGATATCACCCAGGCAATCGCGAAAACCTTCGAAAAACCGCTGGGCCAGATGGTGCAGGTCGTCGAGCAGTCGGGCCGCCAGGCCGAAAATGTCGACCGCCTCCTGCAGAACACCATGTCGCAGATGGTCGCCAAGGTCGAGGATGCGTCCAAAGATCAAATCAAGGGACTGAACGTCCTGATGATGGAGAACGCGAAGTCGCTTCACGACATGCGCCAGAACATCGGCCAGATGATGGACGACCTCAAGAAGAATATCGAGCATGTGTCGAACCTGACCAACGCCTCCATCGAGAAGATGGACTTAAGCGCAAAGACCATTCTTGGCGCCGCCGAAAAATTCGGCGAGGCGGGACAGGTGATGAATTCGCAGATTTCCCACGCCCACAGTCTCTCGCGCCACATGATGGAAAGCGGCGCCGCGCTCAATGGTTCGACGCAGGCGCTGTCGCAGACCATCGCCGACTACGGCAAGGCGCGCGACAGCATAGCGGGATTGGTCGCCTCCCTCCAGAGCATGGTCAAGGACGTCGATACCAAGGTCACCATCAATCAGTCGCTGGTCAGCGACATGCAGAAGGTGGCCGACCGCCTGAAAGAAGTGCAGGCGCAGACCGACCAATATCTGCACCAGGTTTCCGACGTGCTGTCGACCGGCTTTAGCGGCTTCGGCAAGTCTGTGCATGAAAACCTCGAGAAATCGACCACGGCCTTCCACAGCTCCATGAGCAATTCGGTCGAGTTGATCTCGGTGCAGATGCGCAACCTCACCTCGGCGCTGCAGGAACTGCCGGAACTCCTGCGCAAACCCGCGGCATGAGCGGCCCGTCGGCAGCCCCGGCATCGTCGCCGATCGCAAGGCTGTCCTCCGCCTTCCAGTCGTTTCTCGACGCGCTTCCGCAAATGCCCGCCTTCGGCGCCCCCGAGAAGATGCGCAAGGCGGAGGAAGCGATCCGCGCCACCGTCATGCCCGGCTCCGGCCTCTCGGACAAGGAGCAATGCCGCGCCGTGATGGCTTTCCGCGCCAAGGGCGCCGACCGCCTCAACCGCCGCGAGGTGCGGGCGCTCTGCGCAGGGCTCAACCATGCCTGCGTCGTTTGCAACGGCTTCAGCCTCATGAACGCGGCACCGGATGCCGCGAACGAGCTGCTCACTCGCATCGCTCATGGCTTCAAGGAGAAGAAGCTGCATGCCGAGAGCTGGTACGACCTGCTGCAATGCTATATTGCGGCACCCGACCGCACGGTGTGCTGCGAAATGCTGCGCGACCTGTTGGTGGAAATCTCGCCACTCATCGATGTCGATACCGGTTATCCGTTCCATTGGCCGAAGGACATCCAGGACAATAGCGATATTCTGACGAAGGAACCCTGCAAGGCAGCCGCTGCGCAGATGCTGGCGGGAAAGCCCGGCGGAATCGAGGCAATGCGCCGTTCCTTGGGCGTCCCCGACAACAGCTGGTTCTGGCGCGAGCTGACCGTTGCGCGCGCGTCGCAGGCCGTGAAGCTGAAGGACGCGGGTTTCATAGCGGCGGTGCCGGCGCTCCTGCAGGCCGCTTACTTCCTGCCCGAGGGGCTGCGGGACCAGCTGTTGCGCCAGTTTCTGGAACGCTGCGTCAAAGCCGGCGACATCGGCATGCAGGAGGATTTAAGGAACACCGTCCTCGAGTGCTGGGGCGCGCCGCCTTTAAGCGAACATCCGCAATATGACCTGCTCAGCGCCGAAGCGCGCGCCATGTTCCAGGAATGGCTGGTGCGCGACGACGTGAAGGATTTTCTGACCCTGTTCGGAGACGACGAGCGCAAGCTGAGCTTCTGGAACCGCTATTTCAAGTCCATCGAATTCCACCGCGTGCTGATCGGCCCCGAGGCCCAGCGCGCGCCGCAACCCGCCATCGCGCAGTTGCGCGCGCGATCCACGGCGGCAAAACTGGCCGGCTGCCCCGATGATACGAGTGCACTGGTCATGAAAATGGGCGTCTGGCTGCTGGTCGAGACAAATATTCCCAACACGCCGCTCTACGGCTATCGCCTTGCCCAGGCGCCGTTCCAGGCCGATGCGGCGGAGGTTGACCTGCCGTGTCTGCGCAAGAACGGGGCGGCGGATTTTAAGCTCGCGCGGCAGGACACACTCGAAGGCATGTGGGAAGACAAGCTCGTCACCGAACTCGCGACCCTCGGCATCCGCCGCGCCGACGCTGGGGCCGCCAGGGCCAAAGCCGCTTCGCCCACGCCGAAGGCGGCAAAACCGGCACGGGCGCCGCTCGACAACGAAGCATTCCAGGTTCTCCTGCGCGAGGCGCATCTGCAGGCCGAAGATACAAGGCCGCAAGGCGGCGCCCTGTGGGTCGTCGGTGACGTGAAAGACAACTACTATCTCGCCCAGCGCCTGGCTGCGCTCGGCTTCCGCTGGAAAGCGGGAAGAGGGTGGTGGAGGTATTGAGACTTACTTCCGCGTTCTTTTGTATCCCGGCAGTTTTTTCGCTTCCGGCGTGCGCGCGAGCTTGATGGCGTGCTTGAGCGCTTTCTCGAACGACTTCTTCACGACATGATGGTGGATGCGGGCGCGGAAGAAATCCGCCCACAGGAATTCCGCAAAGGGCGTCGGCACTTTTTCGTACGCGCCTGCCTCGCGTGCGAATCCGGCGAGGCTGCGGTACGGGTCGTCCACCAGGTCCTCGAGGTCTTTCGGGATGCGCGTGACCTTGCAGGCACGGCCTTGCTCGTCGCAGAGATGGACGAATTTCATCGCCTGCATCTTCTTCCAGAAGTTCTCGCCCGACAGTTTCGAGAAATCGCCGTCGATGTCCATCGGCGCGGTTTCGAAATTCTCGCGGATCAGGGCGAGGGCGAGGTGGTGATGATCGACCACGTAAAACTTCCCCGCCGGGCCCATGACGACCCGGATCGGATGTTCGAGGATGAAGGCGATTAGCTCTCCCGGCCGCCGCACGAGCGACTGGAGCCGCCTGCGCTTATGCTCGACCTCCAGCATGCCGACAGTGACCTGCGTGGGCTTCAGCTGTGAGAGATCGATGGAGTTGTGGCGTTGGGTTTTTTTCATGGGGAGGGCCTGCACTTGTTGAGTTGATGATAGCAGCGCATCGCGGCGGAGGCACGGAATGGCGTCGATTATTTTGACATAACCATCCACATTCCACCCCGGACTTGTTCCGGGGTCCAAAAGCGCGTCAACGCGTCATATGATTCATATACGCCGCAGACGCGGCGTGCTGGACCCCGGAACAAGTCCGGGGTGGGAAGTTTGGTGCCGGGGTTTTTAAATCGCCGGCACCGGTGTAAACTGAAGTTTCCTGCTTCGGGGCTTCCTAATGACCACCAACCCAAAAGAACCTATCCTCCAGCTCTTCCAGGGCCTGCTGCCGATCAATAAGTCGCGGGTGATGCCGGATATCGTGGCGGGGGTGACGCTGGCGGCGCTGGCGCTGCCTGAGGTGCTGGGCTATACGCGGATCGCGGGGACGCCGGTCATTACCGGCCTGTACACGATGCTGGTACCGATGATCCTTTACGCCGTCTTCGGCGGCTCGCGCCACTTGGTGGTGAGCGCGGACTCCGCGACGGCCGCCATCCTGGCCGCGACGCTGGGTGCAATGACGCTGCCTGGCACGACAGGGACTCTTCAGCCCGGCTCGCCCGAATGGCTGTCGCTCTCGGGCGTGCTCGCCCTGATGGCGGCGGCGTTCCTGCTGCTCGCACGCCTATTGAAGCTGGGCTTTCTCGCGGATTTCCTGTCGCGCACGGTGTTAGTGGGCTTCCTGACCGGTGTCGGCATCCAGGTCGCGCTCGGGCAGGTGGCGGATATGCTGGGCGTCGAAAAGGCGCATGGTGGCATATTCCAAAAGCTGTGGTATATCGCGCAGCATCCGGGCGACATTAATGTGCCCTCGCTGGCGCTTGCTTCCGTCATGCTTGTTGTTATCTTCGGCTGCAGGGAGCTGTCGAAAAAAATCCCGGGCGCGCTGATCGCAGTGACGGGCGCAATCCTGGCAGCTAAATTCATGGGGCTCGAGCATATGGGCGTGAAACTGCTCGGTCCAGTACCGAGCGGCCTGCCCAAATTCGGCCTGCCGCCAGGCCCGTGGAATCCTGCCCTCCTCGGCAGTCTCGTGCCGACGGCTTTCGCCTTGTTCGTGGTGATTCTGGCGCAGAGCGCCGCTACATCGCGCGCCTTCGCTGCGATCGAGAACGAGCGCTTCAGCGAAAATACCGATCTTGTCGGCCTTGCCATGGCGAATATCGGCGCCGCATTCTCCGGCACCTTCGTCGTCAACGGCAGCCCCACCAAGACGCAGATGGTCGAAAGCGCGGGCGGGCGGAGCCAGCTCGCGCAGCTGGCCTCCAGCGGGGTCGTGTTGCTGGTACTGTTCTTCCTGACCGGGCCGCTGGCCTACCTGCCGGAGGCCGCGCTTGCCGCCATCATCTTCCTGATCGGCGTCGAGCTCGTCGACATCAAGGGCATGCGCCGCATCTATCGCGCGCGGCGCTCGGAATTCTGGATCGCGCTCACCACGGCGCTGACCGTCGTCTGCGTCGGCGTGGAGCAGAGCATCCTGCTGGCGATCACCCTGTCGCTGCTCGACCATACGCGGCAGGGCTACCGGCCGCATAACGCGGTGCTGATCCGCGACGCGCATGGCATCAAATCGCTGCCGCTGGCGCGCCTGAAGAATACGAACCATCCGCCGGTGGAACTCGAGCCCGGCCTGATCGTCTACCGTTTCTCGCACAGCATCTATTACGCGAACACCGAAATGCTGTTCAGCCAGGTCACGACGCTCGCCACCAGCGCGTTGCCAAAAATTTCCTGGTTCTGCATCGATGCCGCCGCCATCGACGATGTGGATTATACGGGCGCGGTCACGCTGCGCTCCATCCACGACATCCTGAAGGCGTCAAACATCCGCCTGCTGTTCGCGCAGGTCTCGGACGATGTCCGCAAAACGCTTGAGGCCTATGAGCTCACCGGCCTCGTCGGCGCCGAATGTTTCTTCGACAGCATCGGCAATGTGCTGCACGCCTATGAGAAGTGCGCAAAAGGCACCGCCGGTTCTTGATGACATAATACGGCAGGTTGAAAGCCCCTGTAGCCAGCGCGGCTCTTCTGCTAATGTCCAGCATCATGACCTCGCATAAGAAAAAAGGACCCGTGCTGCTGATCACGGCCTTCGAGCCCTTCGACGGCGCGAAGACGAATTCGTCGCTGATCATGCTGGAAAAACTGGCGGAGAAGGACTGGGGCGGGCGCGTCGCCTTCTTCGGCCCCGTGCCGGTCTCCTTCGCCGAGGCCTGGCCCGTGATCGAGCAGGAAATGAAGCGCTATCCCGACCTTAAAGGCATCATCTGCATGGGGCAGGCGGAGGGTACGACGCAAATTTCGCTCGAGCGCATGGCGCTCAACTGGATGCAGGCCGGCATCCCGGACAATGACGGCGCGAAACCCAAAGGTCCCGTCATCAAGGGCGCGCCCTCGATCCTCAAGGCGACTTTTCCCTGGCATGAGCTGGAGGAATCGCCCCTGTGGGAATGCTCCTACAATGCGGGCCGCTATGTCTGCAACGCCACGATGTTCAACGCCGTCAACTGGGCACGGAACGAAGAAAAGCACGCGGGGTTCATTCACCTGCCGCTGCTGGCCTCGCAGAAAGGCGATCCCGGCCTTGGTGATGAATCGCCGCGCCTTGACGACGCCGAGATCGAAAAGGGCCTGAGACGCGTCATCGACTTTGCCCTCGACACGCTGGAGCCGGAACTGGCGCTGAAGGCGAAACCGGCGCCCCGGCACAAACAGGATGGTCCAAAACCATGAAACTGAAAGTCTTCCTCTCGTTGCTTGCTGCATGCGTGCTGATGGCCGGCGTCTGCCGGGCCGATGACAAACTTGCGCCGGATTTTGAAGGCAAACTTCTGTCGGGCGATACGTTCCGCATCGAAGACCATATCGGCAAGGATGTCATCGTCCTCAATTTCTTCACGACGACCTGCGCGCCGTGCCGCGATGAAATGCCGGCATTGGACAAATTCTATGCCGAGCACAAAAAGGACGGCCTTGCGCTCGTCGGCGTGGATGTCGTCGAAAACCCGTCGCTTGTCAAATCCTTCGCCGCATGGATGAAGATCAGTTACCCGATCCTCCTGGACGGCGGCGCGCTGTCATCTGCGCTTCGCGTCAATGCTTACCCCACCACGGTCATCATCGGCGTCGACGGCAGCATCCAATACCAGGCGGTGAACCCGATCGACGTGCCGGTTTTGCTCGGCGCACATCTCAAGGTCAATCAGCAGCTGAAGAAGCAGGACAAGGCGATCTCGAAGGAAGACTTCGTCAAGAAGCAGGGCGCGTCGCTGATCAAGGTCGATCCGCCGGAAATCAAGCCTGTCGCCGGCTCCGACAAGAGCGCGCAGAAAGATGAAATCTTCGACATCAAGGTCGCGCACGAGACGCCGACCGAGATGGACGTGGATGTCGATTATTACTACTCCGGGGATCACGGCACCCAGCGTGTTTATATCGACTGCGATCCCTTTACCGAAAAGGGTGAATCCCCCTTTGGGATGCTGCCCGCGATCGCCCAGGTCGGCCATTTCACGGCCCACGCGCCGCTGACTGCCTATGACAAGACGCCGCCCGGCGTAGTGTCGACCAAGATCACCTGCAACCTTTCTTCGCGCCTCGATTCCGCGCAGATGGCGACGAAAACCGTGAAGTACGAGAAGACCTGGAGCAAATAACCGCTACTGCGTGCAGTCGTTGAATTCGACTTTCAGGTGCTCGGGCATATGCTTGGGGCCGAACTGGAAGTCGGTGATGATGCTTTCCGGGAAGTAAGTGTTTCCGACTTTCTGGTACTCCACCTGGATGCCGCCGTCAAAAAATCCGTCGGTGCCTTCACGGCGCGCCTTGCTGGCGCTGATGGCAAGTTTGCCATTCAACACCGTATATTTCGTCGTCGAATTTGTGATGCCCTGCGCCGTCTCTTCGCGCGTCGCGTCGGTATCGCCGGAATAGAGGACCTCGACCTTCGCGGGCGTGCCATCGAATTCGCGATGCGAGAAAGACACCATTGTCTGTCCGCCCTTGGCAGTGACGGAAAGGTCTTTCAGGTTGTCGCGCTGTTCCGACACCAGCCCTTCCAGCACGCCGTGCACGACCTGCTCGACGCCGCCGATGACCTTGGTCAGGACGCTGGAAAGCTCCTCCGCGGCCTCGTAAGGTCCCTGCTCGATATGCGAGTAGGGCGTCTCGAAAGTGATCTGGCCGTCCGGATGGACGGAGACGCGGAACCGCTCGACGGCTTCCTGGATCATGGTGGAGGCCGCGGGCGCCTGGTGCATCAGCTGCTCGAAGGCGGAGGAGCTGATGCGGCAGGTGATGGTGGTATTTTCTTCCCTGTCGATCAGGTAATAGCGGTTCATGAGCGCGCTGTAATCGGCCCAGGCATCGGCGCGGGCCGGAGCGGGGAGGAAAACGGCGGCCGCGGCCGCGAGCAGGGGAAGAGCATATTTCATCGCATGATGCGTCCTTTCACCGGCGCACTCGGCTATTCTAAGGCAGTGATTGCCGCACTATCAATGCGGTGAAGAGAAATTATGCAAATTATCCCTGCGACCAAATATATGTGACAAATCGCTCCGGCTTCGGGCAAAATAGCCGCGTCATCATAGCACCAAAGGAAGCCGAGAGATGCAGGATCGCCCGGAAATCGTCAACGAAAATTTCCTCAGGCGCGTCAAAGCCGGCGACCTGCCGGATGCAGACGGCGCCGACCTGCAATCTGCCGGCCTCGCCGGCGCGCAGCTGGCCGAGATGTTCGAAAGCCAGGTCCTGAGCCGCCAGCTCGATTTCATTTCGCGGAAACTGCAGGCGCGGGGCGAGGGGTTTTACACCATCGGCAGTTCCGGCCATGAAGGCAACGCCGCCATCGCCGCGGCTTTCCGCCTTGACGATATGGCTTTCCTGCATTACCGCGACGCGGCCTTCCTGATCCAGCGGTCGAAGAAGCTGCCCGGCCAGACGCCGCTGTGGGACATGCTGCTGAGTTTCACGACTTCAAGCGAAGACCCGATCTCCGGCGGGCGGCACAAGGTGCTGGGCAGCAAGGAGCTGTTCATTCCGCCGCAGACCAGCACCATCGCCTCGCACCTACCCAAGGCGGTGGGGGCCGCCTATAGCATCGGCCTCAACCGCCGCCTGAAGAACGAGGGCGTGCTGAAGAACGACGGCGTGATCATTTGCAGCTTCGGCGATGCGTTGGTCAACCATTCAACCTCGCAGGGCGCTTTCAACACCGCGGGCTGGACGGCGTATCAGAATGTGCCGCTGCCTATCGTCTTCGTCTGCGAGGACAATGGCATCGGCATTTCGACGCAGACGCCGGGCGGCTGGATCGAGGCCAGCATGAAGGACCGCCCCGGCATCAAGTATTTTGCCTGCAACGGGCTGAACCTGGTCGAGACCTATCGCGCGGCGCGCGAAGTCGAAAACTATGTGCGCACCACGCGCAGGCCCGCCTTCCTGCATATGAACTGCGTGCGCCTGTTCGGCCATGCCGGCGCGGATGCGCAGCATGTTTATCTGAACATGAAGGATATCGAGGCGACCGAGGCGAACGACCCGCTGCTTTATTCGGCGCGGCTGCTGATCGACAATGGAGTGCTCAATGCCGCGCAGGTGCTCGATATCTATAACGGCACCGCCGAGCGCGTGGCGCGCGCGGCGGAAGAGGCGATCAAGCGCCCGAAGATGAAGACGGCTGCCGACGTCATGGCCTCGATCATTCCGCCTAAAAAACAGATAGAGCCGCCCACGATCACGCAGGCTGAACGAGAAAAAGTATTCGGCGACGATATCGCGTCGTTGAAAACGCCGCAGATCATGTCGAAGCTGATCAGCTGGGGATTGACCGACGTCATGCTGGAGAATCCGAACGTCGTGCTGGCGGGCGAGGATATCGGGCCCAAGGGCGGCGTCTATGCGGTAACGCAGCGGCTGTCGTCGCGCTTCGGCCAGCACCGCGTCATCAATACGTTGCTGGACGAGCAGAGCATCCTGGGCCTCGCCATCGGCATGGCGCATAACAATATCATCCCGATCCCCGAAATCCAGTTCCTGGCCTATCTGCACAATGCCGAGGACCAGGTGCGGGGGGAGGCCGCCACTTTAAGCTTTTTCTCCTCCGGCAAATACACGAACCCGATGGTGATCCGCATCGCGGGCCTCGGCTATCAGAAAGGCTTCGGCGGGCACTTTCACAACGACAATTCGGTCGCGGTGCTGCGCGATATTCCTGGCGTTGTTATTGCCTGCCCATCAAACGGCGCGGACGCGGTGCAGATGCTGCGCGAATGCGTGCGCCTGGCGCGCGAGGAACAGCGCGTGGTGGTATTCTTGGAACCCATCGCGCTTTATTCGATGCGCGACCTGCATGCGGCGAAGGACGGGCTCTGGATGTCGGAATATCCCGACCCGAAAGCGAAGCCGGTTCGTTTGGGCGATATCGGCCAGTACGGGGAGGGGAAGGATCTCTGCATCCTGACCTATGCTAATGGCTATTACCTGTCGCGGCAGGCGGCGAAGGAGCTGGAGGAAAAACACGGCATCAAACTGCGCATCATCGACCTGCGCTGGCTGGCGCCGCTGGCGGAGGACAAGATCCTCGCAGCGGTCGCGCCTTGCAAAAATTTGCTCATCGTCGACGAATGCCGCACGACGGGCAGCCTGTCGGAAACGCTGATGAGCCTGGTCATGGAAAAACTGCAGCCGCCGCCGAAGACGAAGCGTTTGGCCGCCGAAGACAGCTTTATTCCGCTCGGCCGCGTCGCAACCGTGACGATGCCCGGCAAGGACAGCATTATCGAAGCGGCGGTGCAACTGGTGAAGGCGCAGGACAAGGTGCGCAGATCGGCTTAACAAACAGCCCATCCCGGCGAAAGCCGGGATCCAGCTGCGCGGAGCGCCATTTATAAATGCGGCGGCTGATGCCGCCGGGCTGGACCCCGGCTTTCGCCGGGGTGGAAAAGAGGATGGACTCAATATGAAGAAAAAAGCTCTCGTCATCGCTCCGGGCCGCGGCACCTATAACAAGGAAGAGCTGGGATACATCAAGCGCTTCCACGCCGACAAGAAAGACCTGATCGCCGCCATCGACGATTACCGCGCGAAACACGGCCAGACGACCGTGACCGACCTTGATTCCAAAAGCAGCTTCAGCCTGTCGGAACATAGCCGGGGCGACAATGCCTCGCCGCTCATCTACGCCTGCGCCTATGCCGATTTCCTGTCCATCGACCGCGATAAATTCGACATCGTGGCGGTGACGGGCAATTCGATGGGCTGGTACATCGCGCTTGCCTGCGGCGGGGCGGCGTCGAACGACAATGCGCTGCATATCGTGAACACCATGGGCACGATGATGCAGGAAAAGCTCATCGGCGGGCAGATGATCTATTCGCTGGTCGACGAAAACTGGAAAGTCATTCCCGGCCGGCGCGAATATTTGATGCAGTTGATGGCCGAGATCAACGCCAAAGAGGGCTGCGCGCTTTACACCAGCATCGAGCTGGGCGGCATGCTGGTCTTCGGCGGCAATGCGGCAGCGCTTTCGGAGCTCGAAAAAGCGCTGAAACCCGAGGGGCGCTTTCCCATGCGGCTGCAGAACCACGCGGCCTTCCATACGCCGCTGATGGACCCGATTTCGGAAGCCGCGCTCGGCAAGATGGATGAAACCCTGTTCCGGCACCCGGCGCATCCGCTGGTCGACGGCCGCGGCCATGTGTGGACGCCCTATTCGACCAGCGCCGCCGATATCTGGCGCTATACGCTGGGCCACCAGGTGCACAGGCATTACGATTTTACGGCGGCGGTGCAGGTGGCGGCGAAGGAATTCGCGCCCGATAACGTCATCATCCTGGGCCCCGGATCGACGCTCGGCGGCGCGGTCGCGCAAAGCCTGATCGGCATCAACTGGCAAGGCTGGACCTCGAAGGAAGATTTTGCGAAGCGGCAGAAAGAAAACCCCTACATCATCGCGATGGGGATGGACGAGCAGCGCAAGCTGGCGGTTTGACGGTCACTCACTGAACGACCATCCCGGCGAAAGCCGGTATCCAGTCTATACAACTTCTATCGCTAGATTTATGAGGTAGAAGTTAAATGACTGGACCCCGGCTTTCGTCGGGGTGGAAGTTACAGAAAAGCCGCAGCCGCGGCGCCCTCGCGTTGAAGGCGCCGCGGCCGCGGTTTTTTAGACTTGTTTAGTCGTTGTACCAGACGCCGTGCGACCAGTAGCCATTATTATCGTAATGGCGGACGCGCTCCGGATAATAGCCGCGATAGTGGATGTGACGCGGATAGAGGCACTCGCCATCGCGGAAATAGCCGCCGTTATCGAGGCAGACCATGCGCGCATGGCCAAAGTGGTGTCGGTGGATGACGATCGTATCCGCCTTGGCCGGGCCGATGCAGGCGGCGAGCGTGCCAGCGGCGATCGTCAGGGCGGCGGCGACGAGTTTCAATTTGGTATTCATGACAGACCTCATTTCAGTTGTTACGCATCGCTTATGCCAACAGAAAGAATGAGAGGCCGTTCCTTGCGGATGACACCAGGAATAGGGCGAGCATGCGGGCGCGGGAGCATAAAGCCGCGGATGTCGCAGTTGTTTCGCCGTCCGGCAAATGATGGCGAGGAGCCGCGGCGGGCGACTGTCGGATTGATGAATTCAGCGGGGAAAGGAACGCCCGCATGCACTTAGCGTCCGCGCTCAATGCGTGACGTAATAAGTGCCATTATACCAGTGGCCGCGCACAGTCGGTGCGGTGTGGCTGACGGTCGCGTCGTAGCGCCAGCTGGTCTGGTTGGGCAGATAGCAGATGCCATTATCCCAATCCCACCGCCCTCCCTGCGACGTGCAGGCGAGGCGCTCGCTGTTCCAGTGTTCGTTGCTGTAGGCCCAGGAAAAATACTGCGCCTTCGCCGCGCCCGCGCCGGCGAGAAGAACCGCACCGGCCGCAACGCCCAGCCCAAAAATCTTCGCGCGCGAGAACATGCCCATCAAAGCCCTCACTGTCGTTTCACTGTCCCAACGCCAACGGGACGGGCCAGGCGCCGTTCCGCCGGGCGACCGGCGCCCTCCTTGCCGAATCCACACCGATTAGGGCGGGGGGCGGGGAGGAATGATCTTTTACGAGATAAAAATCATGAGATTTCAAAATGTTGAGCAATTCCCGCGCCGCTCCGCCATGTCCCGCCTTGCAAAAAAACTTCTTGCTTTTATTTTACAATAACGATACATATTCACGACCTCAAATAGACATGCGTCCCCTTCGTCTAGAGGCCTAGGACACGTCCCTTTCACGGATGTAACAGGGGTTCGAATCCCCTAGGGGACGCCAATCTTTTCAAGTGTTTAGCCCGGTATCAACCGGGCTTTTTCATTTCTTAGGTAATACTTCGGTAATATCGATCGCTCACATTTTCCTTCCGAAGCTGAAAAGTCGCGGGTTAAATCCTCGTCGCGTACTCCAAAAAAATAAGGGGTTTCCTGCAATTCTCACAAATTTGAATTTCTGAATAGATACCTGATACGGACCATCAATCTATTCGTCTTCAAGCATCTGGAAGGCTATCGCGGCTTGTTTTTATCCACAGCCCAAGTATTATTGCAAATCTTTGCACAAAAAATAAATTGATCGCAAAAGTTCATGTCTCAAAAACTTTGGGAAAAATTGACTCACGAGGGAAACCTAAAAAGAGGTTGGCACCTTGCTCGTGAAGATGCGAAGAAGGCATTCATACAGGAACCCTATTTAATTGATGCGTTTACGGAAGATTTTGAAAACAACATTTTAGAAATTCGGAACCGCCTAATATCCGGGACCTATCGCCCATCTCCTCTTATACACATAGAAATTCCAAAAAATTCTCTCGCAACGCGCCCGGGATCTTACATTTCTATCGACGATAGCATCGTTCTTCATACGATAATGTTTCTCATAGCCCAACCGGTCGACACGAAGCTTCATGACAACGTTTACAGCTATCGTCTCAAGGAAAAGTTTGCAGACGATAAACGATCTATTTTTAGAGAAACCGATCTCTTGGATATTCCCTACTTGAAAAGGAAGACGATTTCCACGCGGCTCGATCCGTTTGATCCTTGGTATTTAAACTGGCCAGAGTTCGACGAAAAGAGCAGAAAATCTTTTGAGAAGCAGAAGCTGCCTTTCATGGCTACTTCTGACATTTCCGCGTATTTTGAGAATATTCAAATTCCGATTTTACGGGACCAGTTAATTCAGATTTTCCATGACGAAACTAAAATCGTAAATTCGTTGGTTTCCTTTTTAGAAGCATGGGCGACAAAAACGAGTGATGGGCGCGCTCAATGGCGAGGCATTCCACAAGGAAATTCGATCTCGAGTTTTTTGGGTAACGCGTTTCTCATCCCAGTAGACAAAAAATTTGAACGTTTTTGTCAGGATAAAGATGCCGAATACTATAGATACATGGATGACATCCGCATTTTTACCAAACAGGAAAAGGATGCACGGCAAGCGGTACTCGAACTTGATCGAGCATTAAAAGCCCAACATTTAAATGCTCAATCGGCAAAAACCAAAATTCTTAAAGAGCAAAATAAAGAGATCAGCAATGCGCTCATTGATAAGAGGCTTGATCAGATGAATCTCTTGATTAAAGACATTCATGCTCTTCATAAAAGTCAAAAATTAACACAAGACAAGAGGAAAAAGCTGATAAAGAAAGCGAATGCTTTAGTCAAAGAGAGTGCGGCTCGACCCAACTCCCAATGCATTTTGGGTATTAGAAAACGCCCACTTAATGACAGTTTAGATTTGCGCCTGTTTAAGAGATGGGTGCATGCACACATATCGCTAAACAGTCCGGGATACGTCAAAAAAATTCTTTATGAGATCAAGAATAACCCCGACTTCAAAATGACAATGCTGGTAACGAGAACCTTTAAGTCGTTTCCAGGGCAGATGAAGCTGGCGGAAGAATTGTTTGAATTCATTAAATCCGATCTCAACATTTTTCCACATCAGGAAGCAGAAATCTTGGAAGCCTTTCGGTTTCTATCTGAAATTCCCCAAGGTATCGTTGATTATTGTTTAAGCCTTGCGTTCGATGCGAACAGGCATTTTTATGTTCGGGTCAAAGCTTTACAATTGCTGACAAGGGTAGAGCTTAGCCAAAAACAATATCGTGATTTACTTAAGCTGTTCAATCAGGAAACAAATCAAGAAGTACAAGTAGCTCTGGCTGGAAACCTTGTAAAATTTAGAGGCAAACATTCCGAAATTCTTAAATCTCTAGTCTTCCATCCTAACGAAAAAGTAAAACGAGTCGGCAAGTATTTCCGATCCATCAAATGGAATCAAAATACAGCCTCGCGTAAAATTAATTATCTGTTTGACAAGAAATACGACCTATCGCTTCGACTTTGCGATTGTATGCCTGAATTATATCTACTCTCGTACATTGCCGCCCCTGAAATGCGTTCCATCAAGAAAACCCTTATCCGAAAATTGAAAGAAAATATGGATCAGTTGACGCATCGAGGACACAGAAAACAAGTTCAGCAATTGCATCAAGACCTCGTCTCCAGTTATGCGCCCAGCAATGAGAACTCCGTTCAAGACGCCATTATCGAGATTAATGATGCTGCCGAACTCCGCCAAATCTCGGAAGATTTCTAAAGGGTATCCTTAATGTTTCTTGCAGCAAGCAAAATAAAGGACAACATTTCGCCGCTCGATTACTATTCTATGCATATAGAGAAGTTTAAGCCCAGGAACAATGGCGACAAATGGATAATGAGCGGTCTATGTCCGTTCCATGCAGACAAAAGCCCCGGTAGCTTTGGAATCAACCGCGACACTGGCGCATTCAAATGCTTTAGTTGCCGGGCTAAAGGTGGAGACCTCATAAGCTTTCATTCAAAAAAATATGGCCTCGACTTCAAGGGTGCATTAAAGGACCTTGGCGGCATTTGCACGGTTGATCGTAAGCCGTTTTCCGTCACCGAAACCCGATCAACGGCCAAACGTGATAACAGTGGGCAGATAAAAAATATTTTAAAATCTTGCCTATCCATTGATCACAGTAAATCCGAGCCCGCGCGTCTCTATCTGAAGAACAGGGGCTTGGACAAAATTTTACGCGATCTTCCCGACGATTTTTTGTTTCACCCGCATCTCCCCTTTTACGGTGAGGGTGGAAAAAAAACTTATTTTCCTACATTGGTGGCGATTATGAAAGATTGTGCCGGCGCCACAGTCACGTTACATCGAACATACATCACCTTAGACGGAAAAAAGGCACCCATTCCGACGGTCCGAAAATTGCTTCCCGGTCGTGCTGCGGGCGCAATCCATCTATATCCGGCGGACGAGAAGATTGGAATTTGCGAGGGAATAGAAACTGCATTAGCCGTTCGACTGATGACGGGACTTAATGTTTGGGCAGCAACGTCAACTTCTCTTTTAGTAGATATCTCTGTTCCTACTAATACCACCAAAGTCATTATTTACGGCGATAACGACAAATCGAAAGCAGGTCAGCAAGCTGCAATTACGGCCGCCGAAAATCTCACCGCAATGGGTAAGGCCGTCAAAATAGTAATGCCTGCGGGATCGCCAATTCTATCAAAATCTATTGATTGGTTGGATGTATATAACCAATAAAACTACATATTGGCGTGTTCCAAAGGCAGCGCCATCTGTTTGTTGATATTGAAGTCAAATATCTGATCTCGATTGCTTTCCAAATGGTGGGCAAGCCTGGATTGAATTTGTAAGAGGTCATTACGATGGAGAAACGTCTTGGGAAAAGATAGTTTCTCCTTCTCCAAGACAGTCTCCACCCCATGTGAGGCCATCTGCTCGAATACGAATCTCGATAGAGAGTAACTAAATTTGGCGTCATATCGATATAACGATCTTAACGCTCTAATAGCATTGCCTAATGGATTTAATGAATGTCGTAAATTGATATCCAAAATTCGTCTTTCAAGCTCGTTAAAATAATGTTCCGATGAAATCAATTGCCTATTCGTTATATCATAGAGAATTGCATCCCAATTAAAGAATGTGATATTTAACAAATCACGAAAATTTTTCACGTCTACATAATTCTTTTCTTTAGCCCAAGTTCGCTCAAGTGGCCATACTTCTACTTTCCACCTGCCTGCTACTAGCTGATAACCGCCATATTTATTTTTGCTCGCCGCATATACAGACATAAAGCGATCAAATTTCCCAACGTCAGATGGATTGATCACTAAATCGAGGTCTGAACAGAAATTCTTGTTACCAAGAACCGCAAGATCGCGAATCATTCCACCAATAACGACCATCGGACCAAATTTCATCATCTCGTTGATGATCTCGACTGGCTCACTTCGCCCGCGTTTCGACGACGAGAAGAAGTACTCTACCCGCTTTTTGAGCGCGCTTCCTTTCATTTCGCGCTTGCTCCAACATGGAACTTGCTCAGCTCCTCATGAAGATCAACGGCAAACCCGTCAGCCATTCCTGCGATCATGTCAGTTAGCAATTGAATCTCGCGATATCTAATTGGCATCTTGGATTCATTAAAGGGCTGCTTACCTTCAAAGAAACGGCGATAATTCTCCGAAATTCTGAAATAGACATATTTCGCGAAAGGAGTCGTTCTCTCGGAACCGAGGTCCTTACTGACTTCTCTCTGGGTGATCGCCTTCCAAATCATGTCCATGATATCTTGCAGGATATTGAAACCTTTTAATTCAATTTCCAGTACCCCGCGATGCTTATAGCCATACTCCGTGTCGAAATCCTTGAGTGCCTTGCACAAAACACTCGCCTTGCTTTTCTTCACAAGCGCATGCGGCCAAGCACCTGTCATTATATCTTCATAATGCGCTTCAAATGCCTTCGCTACCGCCGAAACCATCGCATTTAGTGCATGAACTCTAAATTTGTTAGTGGAGAGATCATCCAATTGAGCGGCGACAACTTGAGCTCAAGGTGTTTTCTGTGGTCCTGAAGCGATTTAGCTAGAACCCATTTGACGACCTCATCTTCGGTCTCGTTACCCTCTTCATTCTTAACGATTTTAGCTTTTTCGAGCCAAGCAATTAAATCCGCAAATGATACCAGACCTTTTTTTACGCTGTCCTCCGCATCAATGACGGAATAAGCCGTGTCATCGCAAGCTTCCATGATATAGGTCAATGGATGCCTAAGTCCCTCGCTTAAGCCTGTTTGTTCCCAAATGGTTTTTACCGTATCTTGTTCAGATTGAAAGAAGCCGTGCTTTTTCCGCGCCGCAGTTTTTCCATCCGATTTGTTGCTTGGAACAGTGTACTTCATAACAGCGGCCAACGTAGCGAAGGTGAGGTTGAACCCATACGGCCTATCGACAACTTGTATTTTTGTTAGTAAGCGCAAGGTTTGAGCGTTGCCTTCGAATGCAAGGAAATCATTCTTCTGTGCATTACTAAACGACGCCCCCTTGAATATTGCGGCCTGATTTTTTTTCACCCAATACGAAATTGCCTTCTCCCCTTGGTGTCCAAACGGGGGATTGCCCAAGTCATGCACAAGACCGATAGCTGCCAGTATTGACGGCAAATCTCGGGTAATGCTGGGACCAATTTCTTTGATTAGTGGCTTATGGTTGTAAGCCAAGTATGTTCCTATCGACCGCGCAAGGTTAGAAACCTCATGCGAATGAGTAAGCCTATTCCTAATGCTGATATCCTTGTCCAGCGGAAAGACTTGAGTTTTATCCCCCAATCTCCTTGTCGCCGAAGAGAATAGGATACGATCATAGTCCCGCTCGATTTCCGTTCTCGAGTTTTGGAGCAGCCACTCGGGTAGCGGTTCTTTATTCTCTTTTTCAGGCTCAGATTTCTTTTTAGCTGCCTTAGCTTTCTTATCTAAGTCAGAAAATCTCGCCTCATTAAGGAGTTTTTCCCACCTTAATCTTGCCATTGGTTAATACCCAGCGCTTCGGTTGATCGGCTCATTCTTACCATATTATTAGATTCGGGGGCACCCAATTTTTTGTCAGCGCGCCCATTTACATTAACAAAAATCTTCATAAATTTCAGCTAGATATTTGCCCCCCCCAACTCAAAACGTTGACTGGCCAGCAGCCTTCCCCCGGGAACGAGCGTCATTTGAGATGAGCATATTTGTCCAGCATCTTTTCATGCTTGTCCTCAAACTTCTTTCGACATCGTCTAATGTTGTTAGCCATTGCGTCGCCGAGAAGGTCAAATACTTCCGGCATCTCAGATATATCCCTGCTACAAGTGAGATCCGGGGTGAATTGATATTGTGTCTTACGATGACAATTTCTTCCGCGCGCGGCGGTTTAGTTGCCATCTCGCCCATGCCAATGAGGTGAAATCATATTGGGGAAGCGGCCGCTGCCTATGCTTGAGAACCGCCCAACCAACCTTCACCCCTTCGCCACCCCCTCCGCCAACTTCCCATTCCCGTCAAACACCTTCCCGTTGCGCAGGTGAAAGCGGATGCTGGCGGAGGAGCCGGACTGGCTGTCGTAGCCGATGCGCTCCACGTCCTGCGGCCGGAAGGGAAAAACGTCCTGCAGCAGGATGATCCGGTTGCCGCGGGGGCGCAGGGTACCGTCCTTCTGCATCCGGTCGACGCATTTGCGCATAAGCTGGGCGATGGTGGAGAGGTCGGGCGTCATGGCCTTGATACATGTGGCGAGGGGTGGAAAAGCCGCGGGATAGCCGCTTTCTTCAATTATACCACTGAATGGATGCTGCCGGGAATATTACCTGCGCTGGGGCCGGATTTTCTTCGATGCAGGGAGGGTCAAGCCCTAACCTCCGGCGAAACCTCGCGAAACGCTGCCGGGCTGGTGCTTTCGGGCCCTTCTCCATGCCCCTGGATCCCGGCTTTCGCAGCGTTGGACGGAGTGGTAGGCTGCGGGCGCATAACAAACCGCCCTTTGAAGGGAAAACCCCATGAACATCCTCCTCTTCGGCGCCTCGGGCATGGTGGGCGAGGGGGTGCTGCGGTGGCTGATTGACTCGCCGAAGGTCGCGCGCGTGGTGGCGGTGGCGCGGAAGGAGCTGACGGTCAAGGACGCGAAGCTGGAGATGGTGATCGAGCCCGATATGTTCAACCTGCGCCAGCTCGATAAACTCAAGGATTTCGACGCGTGTTTTTTCTGCCTCGGCGTAAGCTCGGTCGGGATGGATGCAGTGGAATATCGGCGCGTGACCTATGATCTTACGCTCAGCGTCGCCAAAACGCTGCTGCCGTTCAACCCGCGCATGGTGTTCGAATATATCTCGGGCGAGAGGACGGATGCGCGCTCGCGCCAGGCATGGGCGCGCGTGAAGGCGGAGACGGAGGATGCGCTCTTTGCCCTCGGTTTCCGCGACGCTTATGGGCTGCGCCCCGGTTTCATCCAGCCGCTGCGCGGGGTCAAAAGCCGCCTCCGCTCTTTGCGCGTCCTCTATGCCTTCAGCGCGCACATCTACCCGTTCCTGCAGCGGCATATGGCGCGCTTCGTGACCTCGACCGATCTTCTGGGCGCGGCGATGCTGAAGCTGGCGCAAGTGGGCAGCGCCAAGAAGCGGCTGAATACGGCAGAGCTGAATGCGCTGGGGCGGCAGTGATATATATAATGGTGCCAAGCTCGCTCGGAAAAGTCAGTAAATTCAGCCGCATATTTTTATATTTGACATAATACAGACGAATCGGGTATAACAATACCACAGCCGGTTTGGACGGCCGGGCTGTAAAGTTTCGTTTGTGAATTTAGATCAGAACTGTGCCTCCTTAACGCCCGCTGGTTGTGCCAACCGGCGGGTCATTTTTTGTGTTGCACCGCAAGCAGTTCAGGACCCCGCAGATGGACACGGATAAACACAGATGACAGCGAATATCCCTAGTTTATCTGTGTCCATCGTTGGGTTAATTTTGTTTCAGAAGGAAAAAGCCTGCGGCGCTTCTTTCCTATGTTCATTCGCCTGGGGGCCGAACATGCGCATACTTTTCACGGCACTGGTTTTCCTTTTCCTCGCGTCCGCGCTGACGCCCGCGCAGGCGGCGTTCCGGGCGGAAGGCATCGAGGGCTGGCGCGTCTATGTCGATGACGGCGTGCCAAAGGACATGGCCGAAAAGATGCGCGCGGCGCTGCGCGACAAGCTGCATACCATCACCACGCTGCTGCCGCCCCAGCGGGTCGAGGAGCTGCGCCACGTGCCGGTCTTCGTCTGGCAGGCGCCAGGCGATACCAAACACGGCGCCTATTACGCTAACGGCAGCGACTTCGCCGAAGACGGGGCAGAGTCCCCCGCAGGCGTGCAGGGCGGCGTCGCCCTCGCCAATCCGCAGCGCGTGCTCGACTGGCTCGACCGCGTGCCGTCGGGCATCCTGCACGAGTTCTCGCACGCCTATCACGACCAGGTGCTGGGTCTGGATGATCCCGCCATCATCGCGGCCTACCAGCATGCGGTGGATACGCACCTGTATGAAAACGTCAGGCGCGCGAACGGCGCGACGGTCGCCAAATCCTACGCGCTCACCAACAAGGCGGAATATTTCGCGCTGCTGACGCAGGCCTATTACTGGAAAAGCGGCTATTTCCCCTTCGACAATGCGGAGCTGAAAGCCTACGATCCGCAAGGCTATGCCGCCGTGCGCAGCGCCTGGGAAGACCGCCCCGGCCCGCAGCCGCAGTTCAAAATTTCGAAGCCGGCGCCGCCGGGCTGCTCCTCCGATTATGCGCCGCGCCAGCGCAACATGAAAGCTGTCATCAGCATCCACAACTGGACGGAGGCGCCCTTGAGCTTTTCCTGGGTGCGGGGAGACGGGGTGCGGGTGCCCTACAAGGACATTCCGGCAGGCGGCTACCGCTCGCAGCCCACCTATGCCAGGCAGGTGTGGGAAATCGGTTCGGGCGGCAAGTGCCTGGCCGGCCTCACCGTCGGCCCGCTCGGGCAGCATGTGGATGTGATGCCGTAGATAATATTGTCATTCCGAGGGAGCCTGCGACCGAGGAATCTTTCCCGAATTGCGGAAAGCGGGGAAGATCCCTCGCTGGCGCTCGGGATGACAATGTATTCACTCCCGCCTGATCCACACATCCATGAAATCCGGCTTGCCCTGGAAGGTGATGGGCTGGGCCTTCAGCAGCCGGTAGCGGCTCGGCAGCAGGTGCTTGCGCAGGCCCGCGACGAGCGCCGCGTCGCCGCCGCCGAAGAGCGCGCTGAACCCCGGCCAGGCGTTGCGCGGGCCGATGACGATGAGCTTGGGCGGCGCCTGCTCCAGCCGCTGCAGGTCGGTGGAGACAAGGCGTTTCCAGTACTGATCGGTGAAGACGATGGCGCCATCGAGCGCGGGGCGCGGGCGGTTCCACCAGCTTTCGAGGTCGGGGTCTTCAGGCAGCAGCAGCACGGTGTCGGCGGGCGCGCTGTTCTTCGCGACGGTGGCGGTGAGCGCGCGCAAGGCCCCGGCCGAGGGTTTCATCCGCCCGCCCGCGAGCCAGGCGATCTCGGGCCAGCTTTCGGCCGTCTCGCGCACGCCCTGCATCTCGCCCGCCATGGGCAGCCAGCCGCAGAAAACAACGGCGAAGCAGCACAGGGTGAGCGCCGGCAGCAGCCGCGACAGTGCAAGCCGCTGGAGTGCCGCAACGAACAGGCTTAACAGGGCCGCGATTCCCAGCATGATGACCGTGTTATTGTCGTAGGACAGGCGCAGTTGCGCGGGCTGCGACAGATTATGGGCGAGAGCGGCCGCGAGCGCGAGCAGGCAGAGGAGGCCGAAGCGCGCAAGTTCGTCGCGCTTTCCCGTCAGCGCCCGCAGGATCAGCAACGTGACCAGCGCGAAAGCGGAGGGGATGAAAAACCCGTCCAGAAAATCCCAGGTGCCCGCGGTGCGCGCGCCATGGAGCAGGCCCGGTATCCGCCCCAGCGGCGCGACCAGGCAGAGGATGATCGCGGCGCCCGCCGCTATGGGCGCCAGCCAGTCGAGCTTGTCCGGCATGTCGGCGGCGACAGTGTCGAACCCGGCCTTCTGCTTCTTCGGAGAGAACCGCCGTGTCGCTAGATAAAGGCAGGCGAGCGGGAACAGTCCGCTGGCGCCGACCGCGAAAATATAGCGCCCCGCATATTGCAGGAACACATCCTCGCGCATCCCCGGCGCCTTGAGCTCGCGGCTCGACAGATAGGCGTCGTTGATGAAGCCGCTCCAGGAAATCCACGGCGTCACCAGCGCGCCGAAAACAGCGCTTCCACCGGCGAGGCCGAGGGCGAACCACAGCAAAATCTCTTTGCGCCGCGAAGGTGGCAGCGCCGCCAGCGCGAAGCCCAGCGCCGCGACCGTGCCCGCCGCGAGGCCGATAAAGGTCGTCTGTTTGGTCAGCGCCAGCGCGGGCAGGCAGGCGCCCCAGATCGCGAAGGGCATCTTCCGTTTGGCGTCCGGGTCTTGCAGCGCGACGCTCGCGGCGGCGATGGCGGCGGCGGCGATGAATTCGGCCAGCGCATCGTAAACGATCGATTTGGGCAGGGCGAAATAATATCCTGCGGCGCTGAGCGCGGCGATGAGCGGCAGGGGGCGCGGCAGCCAGCGCGATAGCGCTGCATAGCCCAGCAGTACCATGCCGCACTGAAGCAGGAAGTTCACCAGGCTTTCATCCAGCCACACCGCGTGCGCGCCGAACAGCAGGCGCATCAGCACGAAAGACAGGGGCGGCATCGGGAAATGCGCGCCGTCGGTGTAAAACACCTGCCCTTCCGCCAGCCGCCGCGCCAGCGGCGCGACCCAGCCGGTGAAGTCGGGGTCGTACCACATGTTATCGACGCGCGCGGGCACCACCATGAACCCGATCGCCGCAAACAACGCCGCGAAGACTGGCAGGTCGCGCAGCCAGCGCGCAGACACCAGGAATGTTTTTAAGCGGAAAACCATGCGGCTCGCATCGGTGGGGCTGAGAAGAATAAGGATACTCTTCCCTTCGGCAAATTGAAAGGGGACGGCCCGCGCTGTCTTATCCCCACAGCGCTACCCCGGCGAAGGCCGGGGTCCACGGACTATATTTTCTCAGCATAACAGACATCCGCCGGTTCCAGCCCATACTACCAAGTCCGTGGACCCCGGCCTTCGCCGGGGGTGACACCAATGGCAGCTGGCAGATCAAGCATTGACAGGTTCGCTTGAAAGCGTGGCTAGTTAAATTCGCACGCCGGCTTGTCCGCATCCAGTTTCTTCAGGAAATCCGCATAGTTTTTCACGACCTTGAATGAATCCGGATAAGCCTCGTACAGCTTGTTCAGGTTGTAGCCCTGCACCTCGGCCCAGAGTTCGGCGAAGACTTCGCGCCGCGCGCGCTGCGGGTCGTGGATGCCGAGGCGGACGCCGTTGAATTTATACGGCATATAATAGCCGAGCTTGTGGATGCGCGCGAGCGGAATGGGCCGGCGCGGCGAGGCGAGGCGCGCAAGATCGGATCTGATCGCGGCCTGGAAATCGGGCCGGTTGCTGAGGCGGTATTGCCCGTCCTCTTCGAGGCTGCCGTAGCTGTAGGCACCCAGCATTTCGTCGATCATATGGCCGGTTTCATGGTTGATGACGCGGAACTGGTCGCGCGCCGAGCGCACCCAGCGCTTCGCCGTCATATGGCCGTTGCGCCAGTCGAAGCCTTCGCCTTTTTCGAACGGCACATACATGCGGCGCTCGACCTCCATGTAGAGCCCGAAATCTTCGAACCAGTCGCGCTCGATGGCCAGCGCCGGCACCGCTTCCACGATGCCGCGGCGCGTGAACACGTAAACCGCCCCCCCGCGCCAGGCGATAGGCAGCGCATATTTGGGTATGGAGTTATAAAGCTTCTCCGCCTCCTGCCGCTCCTCGCGGGTGAGCGCCGGGGAGTAGATGACGAGCGCCTCGGACGGGTTGAGGAATTCCTGCGGACGCCCGTGGAAGTGCTCGGGCAGGATATTGCGGTGGCGCAGCGCCGCCTGCTCGGCGCACGACATATTATATGTATGCAGCAGATCGTTCATGTTGAAGGTAGCGGCGAGATCCGTGGCGCGCGCGGGCGCCAGGCCCATCGTCAGCCAGGCTATCATCATCAGCAGCAGGGAATAGCTTTTCATACCCATTCCGACAGCATGGACAGGAATTCCACTGAACACAATCGGCTGTTGGCGTGGAATAAAGGCTTCTTGAGGCGAACTCTTGAGTGGAATCAGCCAATTACCGCCAACCATTTGACGTAACCGCCTCGCTATCGTATAAAAGAGCCAAGCCGAATGTGCCGTTTTTGGCAGGCGCGGTTTTTCCGTCGTGAAAGACGGTTTTCGTTTCCCGCCCTGCCGTCCAGCCCGCATTCCCAAAACATCGCCGGTTTCTTTTTTTTGGAGGTGTTTTGCCATGCGTTCCGACTTCAACAACCCTTTTTCCGCGCTGCCCCAACCGTACAATGTCCGGCTCGGCGGCGGGCTCGACGATATTTATTTCGGCATGCTGGGCAGCCTGACCCTGCAATGGCTGGACCGGGTGGAGAAGGCGGCGACGCCGCTCACCGCCGCTTTCAACCGCTCCTGCCGCGGCGCCTGGATGCGCCAGTCGCTCGTCAACGCGGAACAGAACCTCGGCATGGAAGGCGACCCGGCGGCCTCGCTCGAAAAGCGCCTGCTGACCCTCGCCGAAGCGGGGCAAGCGAAGGGCTATAAGATGGACAAATGGGAGAGCGTCGTCCCGCGCCTGAAATCGATCGAAGCATCCGCGCCGAAAGAAGAGGGCGGCATCAAACGCGCCGCCACCGTCCGCGCGGCGATGCGTAATAAGCCCCGTCATTGAAATTCCGGAATTCTAGGGACACGTACTTAACAAAATAATATCAAATTCCGGTCGGGTCTCGCGCTCCGGTACCTTTGCGAATTCCGGTAACCCAATACCTAATCAATAGACCCTTCAAATTGACTAGCGCTTCGGCGCAGCGACCGTTGCGATCAGTTTTCGCATGGGCTCGAGGTGGCTTTTCACGAAGCCCGCGGCCTGCCCTTCGATGATCTGCTTGTTTTCCTTCGTCTGCGCGTCGTCGCGGCTCAGCTTCGCGCGCCAGTCGCTGGCCGTGAAGGTCCACAGGCCGAAAACGTTGCCGAGATAAACGTTGTTCTCCGTCACATGCTCGCCCGGCTGGGTACGGTTAATGCCATAGGGCTCGCGGCCCGCCTGGCGGAAATGGGTCTGGAGGGATTCCAGCGCCTCCACAGTCTGCGCATATTGTCCCTGGTCATTCGCCTTCCGGAAGGCCGTCGCCGCGACGCCGACGTTCACGGGAGTTTGCTCCTGCTTGTCGTTGAAAGTGGAGACGGCTTCGAAGAACTGAACCAGCCGGCTAATCGGATCAGAAACATTTGCGACCTTGGCGAGATCCGCATCCAGCGCCTGCAAGGCGGGCGAGACCTGGGAAAGACTTTTGCGGGCTTTCATACCTTCAAACATCTGCTGCTCCTGTTTGCTCTTAACACCATCGCTCTCATTCTACATTATTTTTCATAAACTGAGTATAATTCCGTCTAAGCTACTGAAAATGCTGATACTGTCTTTGGCCGTAAGTCATAATTCCTCTGATTCGTCCAGAGAAACGCCGGTCGGAAATTTCTGGGGCACCTATATGCCTGGCGGATTATCGATCTCCACCCCGCTTCGCTTCCCATCAAAGTCTTGCCCCTCCGCGCTATGTGAAAACTCCTCAATCTCCTCTTAATAAATGAGGCCTATTATAAGAGAGTGGGGAGGCTGACTTTCATGACGATTAATACGGCGCAGCTCGAAGCTCTTGTGCTCGACGACCATCTGATCATCCGCCAGGCTATCGAAAAAAACCTGCGCAACCTCGGATTTACGCGCATCGACATGGCGGCCGACGTGGCCGAGGCGCAGGAAAAACTGGCCGCCAAGAAATACGACATCCTGTTCTGCGACTGGCTGATGCCGGGCAAGAGCGGCTTTGCCCTGATGCAGGAATGCCGGCAGGACCGCGCCTTTGACGACGTCGCCTTCGTCATGGTCACGTCGGAGAACGACAAGCACCATATGATCGAAGCCATCAAGGCAGGCGCGACCGCCTATATCATCAAGCCGGTCACGCCCGTGACCTTCCAGGAAAAGATGGTGAAGGTGCTGGAGTGGCTCGAAAAACGCCGCACTACCGCGCAGCGCACGAGCGGGGGCGCGGCATGACGGATAAGGGCCAGCTGTTCGCCGAAATATCGCAGATCGTGGCCGCCACGGTGGTCGAGACCTTCAACGGTATGTTCGGCCAGTCGGTCGTCACGGCCTCGGTCGGCCACGAGGCGCAGGCGCGCGAGGGCCGCACCAGCGTCGGCCTTGTCCTGAAGAACGAGGGCGGGTTGCCGGCGCGATTCTATTTCAGCTTCGACGACCGCATGCTGGCACTGACCGCGCTCAATTTCTTCAGCACCGAATTGTCGAACGACCCGCATATCCGCAACGACATCGCGGCGGCAGTCGCCAACATCGTGGGCACAAGGGTCAAGAACTGCCTCAACGCCAACGGCTACAAATTCGAGATGACTTTCCCCTATCCGGTCCAGCCGGGCGAGGCGGAGGCGGGCCTGGGCGCACTGCACATGCATTTCGCTTACAACGACGCGAGCGGGCAGGTAAGCGATGGCGGCGTGACGGTCGATTTCACCATCCGCGACCAGAGAGCCGCGGGCGGCGAATATCTTCATTAAGACATCTAAATAAAGGGACGGGGGAATTGCCATGAAAACCTATTCATTCAAATCGGATCGCAAGGGGCTGGCCGAGGCGCTGGCCAAGTCGAAAGCGATCGGGCCGCAGATTTCGGTGCTGTTCGCGGCGCCCGGCTTCTTCGGCGACAAGGCGGCCGAAAAAGCCTGCGCGGATGCGGGCCTCAACATCATCGGCTGCTCGACCGCGGGCGAAATTTCAGCCGAGGGCGTGTCGGATGACAGCTGCTCGGTCGTGGCCATGCATTTCGACGCGACCGAGGTGAAGGTCGCCGATGCCGGGCTGACGGGCGTGGAATCCTCGCGCCAGGCGGGCCTCAGCCTTGGCCAGCAGCTCATCGGGCCGAACCTGAAAAGCATTTTCGTGCTCTCGCCGGGGTTGCATGTGAACGGCAGCGAGTTCGTGCGCGGCATCTCCGACGCGGTGGGCAAGAACATCGTCATCACTGGCGGGCTTGCCGGCGACGGCACCTCTTTCAGCAAGACGCATACGCTGCTCAACGGCAAGGTGTTCGAAGACCATGCGGTCGCCTTCGGCCTCTACGGCGACAAGGTGCGCGTGAAAAGCGGCAGCCGCGGCGGCTGGAAGCCCTTCGGACCGGCGCGCCGCGTGACCAAGGCTGCCGGCAACGTGCTGTTCGAGCTCGACGGCAAGCCGGCGCTCGACCTGTACAAGGAATATCTGGGCGATAAGGCGGCGGGCCTGCCCGCGAGCGGTCTGCTCTATCCTTTCGCCATCCTGCGCGAGGAAGACCGGCAGGAAACGGGGCTCATCCGCACTATTCTCGACGTCGATCACAAGGCGAAAAGCCTGACCATGGCCGGCGACCTGCCGCAGGGCAGCCTTGTCAGCCTCATGTACGCCGACACGGACTCGCTCGTCGACGGTGCGGGCGAGGCGGCGGAAGAGGCGAATTTCAAAAACGCCGGCAGTTCGGCCACGCTGCTCGTTTCCTGCGTGGGCCGCAAAATCATCATGGGCGGCTCGGTCGACGAGGAAGTCGAAGCCGTGGTCAACGCCATCGGCAAGAATTCGGTCTTCGCGGGCTTTTATTCCTACGGCGAAATCTGCCCGTTTCACCAGACCGGCTTTTCCGAGTTGCACAACCAGACCATGACGATCACCCATATCGCCGAAGAAGACCTCGCGGCTTAAACCATGTACGCCAAGCGGCTGTCACGTCTGCTCAAGCGCCACTTCGGGATGGAAGATCCTGAAACTGCGCTGGCGGCGGTGAAGGCTGCGGCCGCGACGCCGGGCCTGCCGCCCGAGGCGCAGAAAGTGCTCTCCTCGCTGGGCGAACTGCTTGCCGGCGTCAACGGCGCGCTGACCGAAAACGACGACCAGCTGAAAATGGCGATGCGCAACCTGTCCTTGAGCTCGGCCGAGCTGACGACGGCGAACGCCGAGCTCGAACGGCTCAACATCGCCAACCGCGCGATGCTGGAAAGCTTGGGGCAAGCGCTGCTGTTCTTCGACAACCAGGGCATCTGCGGCGGCACGTACTCGCAGGCGTGCCTCGCGCTGCTCGAGGGCGATCCGTCCGGCAGGCACGTGGCTGACGTGCTCAAGCTCGACGGCGTTGCGCGCAATGATTTCGCCGCGCTCATCGAGGTCATGTTCTGCCACACCATGACGGCCCATTCGTTCGAGGAGCTGGCGGCGCTCGCCCCGCAGCAATATGTGCACTCGCTGGGATTGACCGTGGCGCTCGCCTATCGCGCCATGTATGCGGCCGACGGGTCGGTCACCGGCATCCTGCTCGTGGCGACCGACGTCTCGCAGCGCGCGCGGGCGGATGCAGAGCTGAAGGCCAAGGAAGAGCAGGTGCTGCGCACGCTGCGCATCGCTTCCAACCGCGGCAGCTATGTTCATTTCTACCGCACGATCCATGCGGTGTTTTCCGACGGCGGCACGACTCGCGACCGCGGCGTGCTCAAACGTGACCTGCACACGCTCAAAAGCATGGCCGCCTTCTTTTACCTCCACGACCTCGCCGAACTGCTGCACGAGCTGGAAGACCAGCTGGGAGCGCTGCCCGCGCAGGGGTGGGAGCCCGCCTTCGCGAAGATCTGCGCCGCCGCCCGCGCGCGGCTCGACCGCAGCATCGACTATGCTCGCTGGCTGGGACGCGAAATCTGGGGCGGCGCGTTCGAAAGCGTCGAAGACCTGATCTGCATGGACTCAACCCACCTGCTGCGCTTCGGCAAGGAGCTGCGGCGCGTGATGGAGGAGGGCGGCGCCTCGCCGGAGAGCGCCGAGCGCATGTTCTTCGAGAGCGTGGCCTCGCTCCCCGTGCAGGACCTGCTGACCTTCTTCGAAACCCAGCTGTCGCATTTCGCCGAAGCCGCGGGTCGCAAGATCAGCATCCACCACGATCCGGGCGACGAGGTGCGTGTGTTTCCCGACTTCTACCGCGAATTTTTCGACAGCCTGACCCATATCGCGCGCAACATCGTCGACCATGCGGCCGAACCGCCATTGCAGCGCCGCACGCGCGGCAAGCCGCCCGAGCTGCAGATCCATATCCGGACGAACTACGAGGGCGGCACGCGCAACATGTTTCGCCTCACCATCGCCGACGACGGCAAGGGTATTTCGCATCGCGCTATTTCCGACCGGCTGCGCGAAAAGGGCAAGCCGGTCGACGGCAAGGCGCCGTCTGAAATCATCCAGCACATTTTCGACGAGGATTTTTCGACCCGCGACGGGGCCGACTTGCATTCGGGCCGGGGCATCGGAATGAATGTCATCAAGGCCGAGGTGCAGAAGCTCGGCGGCAACCTGCTCATCGAGAGCAACGAGGGCGAGGGCACGATCCTGACCGTCAAGCTGCCCGTGCTGTGGGAACGCCGTTCCGGCCGCCGCTAACGTTATTGCATCGTGCAGGCATTCAGTTCCGTCCGCTTCGTCGTGGAGACAAGACACCAGCTGGCGGGACGCGCTGTCGCGGTCAGCGGTCTTCCAATCACTGGTTTCCCGGCGACCGGCACCATGCAGGCATTGCTCTGGTTTAAAAACCCGGTCGGCGCGTAGGGCGGCAGCGTCCGGCGGTCGTCCCATTGGCCGCCTGAAAAATTCACCATGCCCTCGCCGCAGGCGCAGCTGCCAGCCTGGATATTGGGCGGAATCTTTCCGCTTGCTACAAGCGCACCCGCATCTGGCGCAGGCGTCGCGATCGATGGGGGCGCCATCGCTTTGGCCATGGCGACCGTTTGCACCGGGCTGCCTGTGGCCACCGTCGTCGACAGGCAGCCGCCCTTCCAGATGTGATTGCGCGGGATGCAGCCATCAGGATCCGCCGACCTTTCCTCCGGCGAGAAAAACGCGTGACGGCTGTTGCAGATGGCGATTTTTTCGACCAGGTTGCGGTCGCGCACGGCATCGGTCAGCACGATGTCGTCGTAAAAATTCGCGCCAGGCGTGGTGGTGAAGGGCGCTTTGATGAAGATCTCCCCGCCGTCGCAATTATGCGCGTCCATTGTGCCTGTCGGGCAGGGCCGTCGCATTCCCTGCGGCGTCCAGGCGCCACCGCCGGTCGGCCCGTGGGAAATCAGCAGGTAGCTGCCCGTGTCCTGGACCGGCAGCAGGTTCTGCATGTTCTGGTCATAGACGCGCAGGATGCCGGCGTGCGGTTTGCCAGGGAATAGCGCCTGGTCCATCGTCAGATAGTGCGTCACCACGTAAGTGATCTTGTTGCCCCAGCCGTCGAGGCCCGCCTGCGCGTCGAGGTGCAGCGCCTTCAGCGGCACGACACCGCGCCAGACCGGCGACTGTTCGATATTCGTATCCTTCAGGCCGGTATCGTCGGGCGCGCAGTCCTCGTCCTTGTTGCCGGTATCGTCAAAGCGGTTTTCAGCGTTCGGGTTCGGCACCGGGTTTTCGGGGCAGGGGAATTTCCGGTGCTGCAGGGAATAGCGGGTGATGGCCTCATGAATGGCGGCGAGGCGCGCCCGCGTCGTGTCGAGGCGCTCTTTCTCCAGCTGGATCTGGTACCAGTGCAGGTACGCCGCCAGCAGCACCCCCGCCACCAGCAGCGCGGAAGCCACCAACAGCAGCGCGAAGCCGGCGACGGCGGGTTTGAGACGGCATGTCTGCAGGACCGGCAATCGCATCCCTTAACATGCTTATAAATCGATAAATTTGGCAAGCCTGCTCGACAGATCTGCCGTCATTCCCGCGAAGGCGGGAATCCAGTACCGTGGATTATAAAACAGCTTCCAGTGCAATTTGCCGAGGACGCCGTTTTAATAAGAACGGTACTGGATCCCCGTCTTCGCGGGGATAACGAGTGTCTTTGATGACTTACGAGTGGGAAATATGACTTGTTGACCCCACATTAGGACAGGCCGTCAGACATTAAATTATGGATATATTCCAGACGTCTGAGAACGAGTCGCAAAAAACGCAAATTCATTGTATTCGCCGGGGGCTTTCAGGTAGCCTTAAAGCATCGGTTTTCGGGAAGTTCATGGGTAAAAAGGGTAAAGAGTCGGGACACGACCATGGTCATCATGACCATTCCCACGACCATGACCACCATCATCACCACGATCATGATCACGGCCACCATCACGGCCATGACCACGGGCATTCCCACGGCAGCGGCGGCCACCATCACCATGTGCCGAAGAATTTCGACCGCAGCTTCGCCATCGGCGCGTTCCTGAACTTCGCCTTCGTCGGGGCGGAACTGTATTACGGCTATTTCGCCAAGTCGCTCGCCCTTGTCGCGGATGCGGTGCATAATTTTTCCGACGTGGTCAGCCTGCTGCTGGCCTGGGGCGCCGCTTGGCTCGGCCGCCGCAGCCCGACGGACGAGCGCACCTACGGCTACCGGCGCGCCTCCATTCTCGCCAGCCTAGCCAACGCGGGCCTGCTGTTCCTCGTCACCGGAGGCATTATCATCGAGGCGGTCCAGCGCTTCGGCAGCCCGCAGTTCCTGAATACCGGCATTATGGCCTGGGTCGCGACCTTCGGCATTGTGATCAACTTCACGACCGCCATGATGTTCTGGAAGGGGCAGAAGCACGACCTGAACCTGCGCGCCGCCTTCATGCACATGATCGGCGATGCCGCGATTTCCTTCGGCGTCGTGATGGCCGCACTGATTATCCGGCTGCAGGGACACGGCTGGCAATGGCTTGACCCGGCGACCAGCCTCGTCATTTCGACCATCGTCGTCCTCGGCTGCTGGGACATCGCGAAAGAGGCGATCCACCTCTCGCTCGACGGGGTGCCCAAGCACATCGACCGCCGCGGCGTCATCGTCTACCTGCACGAACTCGCGGGCGTGACGGGCGTGCATGACCTGCACATCTGGGCGATGAGCACGACCGAGACGGCGCTGACCGTCCATCTGATCCGTCCCAACAAGCCGGTCGACGACCACTTCCTGCACAATGTCGCGCGCGAGCTGCACGACCGCTTTCAGATCAGCCATTCCACCATCCAGGTCGAAGCCGGCAATGCGCCCGAAACCTGTCGGCTGGCGCCGAAAGAGGTTGTCTAGGGCGAAAACCGCTATATATCAGCTGCATAAACGCGATTTCTAACAAGCTAGATCCGCTCAAATAAATTACACATAAGCTATTTTATGTTTGACTTTCCTGCGGAAAACCGTCATTAAGAAGCCCGAGCTTTAAAAGGAATTGCGGGAGTAGCTCAGCTGGTTAGAGCGTCGCCCTGTCACGGCGAAGGCCGCGGGTTCAAGTCCCGTCTCTCGCGCCATTCCTTTTCCGGCGACGGTATCTATTTCAGTCGCTCAAATATCATCAAAAAATCCTTCATTATCTAGACTTTAGACCTTTAACAGCACCCGGGTCCGCAGTAATATTGTTGCGCGGTGATTCCCGCTCTCGGGGCTGCTGGGGGTAGCTCAAACAAACACGGCTGACAGAAATGATCGCAACCGACCTTCTGACCAATTACTTTCCCATCGTCGTTTTCCTGGTGATCGCGACGGGACTGTCCATGCTCATGGTGGGCGTCTCCTTCCTCGCCGCCAAGCAGAAGCCGGACACGGAAAAGATTTCTGCCTACGAATGCGGCTTCGAGGCTTTTGCCGATGCGCGCATGAAGTTCGACGTGCGTTTTTATCTTGTCTCGATCCTCTTCATCATCTTCGACCTCGAGGTTGCGTTCCTGTTCCCCTGGGCGATCACACTGGGCAAAATCGGACTGTACGGTTTCTGGTCGATGATGGTGTTCTTAGGCGTGCTGACCGTCGGCTTTATATATGAGTGGCGCAAAGGCGCCCTGGACTGGGAGTAATCATGGCAGACCCGAAAATCCTACCGCCGGACGTCATCCAGCCGATCCCGCCGGGACACCTGCAGGACGAAATCGTCAAAGCCGCGACCACGCAGCTGCAGGACAAAGGCTTTCTTGTGTCAAAGCTCGACATGCTGCTCGATTGGGCGCGGCGCGGTTCCTTGTGGCCGATGACTTTCGGTCTGGCCTGCTGCGGCGTCGAGATGATCCACAGCTACATGAGCCGCTACGACCTCGACAGATTTGGCGTCATTCCGCGCCCCAGCCCGCGCCAGTCCGACGTGATGATCGTGGCGGGCACGCTCTGCAACAAAATGGCGCCCGCGCTGCGCAAGGTCTATGACCAGATGGCCGAGCCGCGCTGGGTGATTTCGATGGGCTCCTGCGCGAACGGCGGCGGCTATTATCACTATTCCTATTCGGTCGTGCGCGGCTGCGACCGCATCGTTCCCGTCGATATCTACGTGCCGGGCTGCCCGCCGACCGCCGAGGCGCTGGTCTACGGCATCCTGCAGCTGCAGAAAAAGATTTCCCGCGAAGATACAAGGCTGGTGCGCTGATGTCGGTCGAAAACGTACAGGCCCTGGGCGAATACATCGAGATGGCGATGCAGCCGGCGATCCTGCGCAAGGATTTCATCGCGGGTGAATTGATTTTCACCGTGCGGCGCGAGGCGCTCAAGCGCTTCATGACCTTTTTGCTCAACGACGCCAACTGTGACTTCAAGCAGCTTGTCGACATCTGCGGCGTCGATTATCCCGAGCAGGACGAAAGATTTGAAGTCGTTTACAATCTGCTCAGCCTCAAGCACAACTTCCGCGTCCGCGTGAAGGTGCGCACCGACGAGAACACGCCGCTCGACTCCATGACCACCGTCTACAGCGCCGCCAACTGGTTCGAGCGCGAGGTGTGGGACATGTATGGCGTCTATTTCAACGATCATCCGGATCTGCGCCGCATCCTGACCGACTACGGCTTCGAGGGCCATCCCCTGCGCAAGGATTTCCCGCTGACCGGCTTCGTCGAGTTGCGCTACGACGAAACGCAGAAGCGCGTCGTTTATGAACCGGTGAAGTTGCAGCAGGACTTCCGCAATTTCGATTTCATCAGCCCCTGGGAAGGCATGACGGACGTCCAGCTTCCCGGCGACGAAAAAGCGCGCAAGCAGAAGGTCGGCCTCGGATTGCCGCCGCTGGAAGGCGAGGAGTAAGCCATGAGCACCGAAGACAAAGACGTCGCCAGCCAGACGAAGATCAAGCCCTTCACAATGAACTTCGGCCCCCAGCACCCGGCCGCGCATGGCGTGCTGCGCCTCGTGCTCGAGATGGACGGCGAAGTGGTCGAGCGCGCGGACCCGCATATCGGCCTGCTGCACCGCGGCACCGAAAAGCTTATCGAATATAAAACCTATCTCCAGGCGATACCCTATTTCGACCGGCTCGATTACGTAGCACCCATGAACCAGGAGCATGCTTTCGCGCTGGGCGTCGAAAAGCTGCTCAAGATCAAGGCGCCCCTGCGCGCGCAGTATATCCGCGTGCTGTTCTCGGAACTGACCCGCATCATCAACCATATCCTGAACGTCACGACTTACGCGCTGGACGTGGGCGCTTTGACGCCCGCGCTCTGGGGCTTCGAAGAGCGCGAGATCGGGATGGAATTCTATGAACGCGTCTGCGGCGCGCGCCTGCACGCCAACTATTTCCGCCCCGGCGGTGTCCACCAGGACCTGCCGGCGGGCTTGGCCGACGACATGTACGAATGGGCGGCCAAGGTGCTCAAATTCGTCGACGACATGGAAAGCCTGCTCACCGAAAACCGCATCTTCAAGCAGCGCACCGTCGATATCGGTATCGTCTCGAAAAAGGAAGCGCTGGACTGGGGCTTCTCGGGCCCCATGCTGCGCGCCTCGGGCGTGCCGTGGGATCTGCGCAAGTCGCAGCCCTACGACGTCTATGCCGAGATGGATTTCGACATCCCCACGGGGACGACGGGCGACTGCTATGCCCGCTATCTCGTCCGCGTCGAGGAAATGCGCCAGAGCGCGCGCATCATGCGCCAGTGCCTGGAAAAGATGCCCAAAGGGCCAGTGATGGTCGACGACAACAAGGTCACGCCGCCCAAGCGCGCCGAGATGAAGAACTCGATGGAAGCGCTCATCCACCACTTCAAGCTTTACACCGAAGGCTATCACGTGCCCGCGGGCGAGACTTACACTGCGGTCGAGGCCCCCAAGGGCGAGTTCGCCGTCTATCTCGTCTCCGACGGCACGAACAAGCCGTACCGCTGCCACATCCGGGCGCCGGGATTCGCGCACCTGCAGGGGCTGGACTTCATGTCCAAAGGCCACATGCTGGCCGACGCAGTCGCGATCATCGGCTCGCTCGATATCGTGTTCGGCGAGATTGACCGTTAAGAGGAAACCATGTCCGGCGCTTTAAAAAGAACCGATTTCGTCCAGCCCAGGGAATTCAAGTTCTCCAAGGAGAACATGAAGCTGGTCGAGGCGCATATCGCCAAGTATCCGAAGGGCCGCCAGGCGAGCGCGGTCATGCCGCTGCTCGACATCGCGCAGCGCCAGAACGACAACTGGATCCCGGAAGCGGCGATGGAAGAAATCGCGCGCCTGCTTGACATGACGCGCATCAAGGTGTTCGAGGTCGCGACTTTCTACACGATGTACAACCTCGAGCCGCGCGGCAAGCATCACCTGCAGTTCTGCACCACCACGCCCTGCTGGCTGATGGGCTCGGCGGATGTGGTAAAGGCATGTGAAAAACATCTCGGCATCCACATGGGCGAGACGACGAAAGATGGCCAGTTCACGATGACCGAGGTCGAATGCCTCGGCGCCTGCGTGAACGCGCCGGTCGTGCAGCGCAACGGCGACGAATTCTACGAAGACCTGACGCCCGACAACGTCATCCCCGTTATCGAGGCGCTGAAGGCTGGCAAGCAGCCGAAGATCGGCTCGCAGACGGGCCGCCAGACATCGCTCGGCCCATTGGGCGCGACCAGTCTGGCCAAGCAGGCACACGATACGGGCAACCAGATCATGGGCGAACCGGCGCCGGCGAAGAAAGCGGCCAAGGCCGCCGCCGTGCCGACAGAACCCAAAGACTCGACGCCCACCGATACGAAGCCGAAGGGGAAGAAAAAATAATGCTCGCGGACAAGGACAGGGTATTCACGAACCTCTACGGCTGGCTGGGCGCGGACCTGAAATCCGCTCAAGCGCGCGGCAACTGGGACCGCACGAAGGACCTTCTCGCGAAAGGCCGCGAGTGGATTGTCGAAGAGGTGAAGAAATCGGAATTGCGCGGCCGCGGCGGGGCGGGCTTTCCCACCGGCATGAAGTGGTCCTTCATGCCCAAGGAAAGCAAGGACGGCCGCCCGAGCTATCTCGTCATCAACGCCGACGAGTCCGAGCCCGGCACCTGCAAGGACCGCGACATCATCCGCCACGAGCCGCATACGATCGTCGAAGGCGCGCTGCTGGCCTCCTTCGCGATGGGCGCGCATGCCTGCTATATCTACATCCGCGGCGAGTTCCACAGCGAAGCAGTCGCGCTGCAAAAAGCCATCGACGAGGCCTATGAGGCCAAGCTGATCGGCAAGAACGCCTGCGGCTCCGGCTGGGATTTCGACCTCTACCTGCATCGCGGGGCAGGGGCCTATATCTGCGGCGAGGAAACCGCGCTGCTCAACAGCCTCGAGGGCAAGAAGGGCTTTCCCCGCAACAAGCCGCCATTCCCGGCGGGCGCGGGGCTTTACGCCTGCCCGACGACGGTCAACAACATCGAAACCATCGCCGTGGTGCCGGAAATCCTGCGCCGCGGCGCGTCGTGGTTCGCCTCCGTCGGGCGCGAGAAAAACCGCGGCACGAAAGTCTTCTGCCTCTCCGGCCACATCAATAACCCCTGCAACGTCGAAGAAGCCATGAGCATTCCCTTGAAGGAACTCATCGAGAAACACGGCGGCGGCGTGCGCGGCGGATGGGACAATCTGCTGGCGGTCATCCCCGGCGGCTCGTCGACCAAGCTTCTGCCCAAGGACATTAGCGAAACCGTGCTGATGGATTTCGACAGCCTGCGCACGGCGGGCTCATCGCTCGGCACCGCGGCGGTCATCGTCATGGACAAGTCGACCGACATCGTTTACGCGATCGCACGTCTCGCGCGCTTCTACTGGCACGAAAGCTGCGGCCAATGCACGCCCTGCCGCGAAGGCACGGGCTGGATGTACCGCATCATGCAGCGCATGGTGAAGGGCGAGGCGGATGTGACGGAGATCGACATGCTGCTCGACATCGGCTCGGAAATCGAAGGCCACACGATCTGCGCCCACGGCGACGCCTCGGCCTGGCCGATCCAGGGCCTCATCAAGCACTTCCGCCCCGAGATGGAGCGGCGGATCATGGAATATCGCCAAAAGGCGGCGGCGTAAGGGAGCGGGACATGCCAAAACTCACCATTGATGGATTGGAAGTCACGGTCGAGCCCGGAACGTCGATCATCCAGGCGGTGGAACAGCTCGGCATCGAAATCCCACGTTTCTGCTATCACGACAAGCTGTCCGTGCCGGCCAACTGCCGCATGTGCCTGGTCGAGGTCGAGAAATCGCCCAAGCCGGTCGCGTCCTGCGCGATGCCCTGCGCGGACGACATGAAGGTCTACACGAACTCGCCCATGGCGCAAAAGGCGCGCAAGGGCGTGATCGAGATGCTGCTCATCAACCACCCCCTCGACTGCCCGATCTGCGACGAGGGCGGGGAGTGCGACTTGCAGGACCAGACGGTTGCCTACGGTTTCGACCGCTCGCGTTACCGCGAGGAAAAGCGCGCGGTGAAGGACAAAGACCTGGGTCCGCTCGTCAAGACCGTCATGACCCGCTGCATCCACTGCACGCGCTGCGTCCGCTTCGGGGAGGAAATCGCGGGCGTCGAGGAACTCGGCGTGCTCAACCGCGGCGAATACCTGGAAATCGGCACCTATATCCAGCAGCTCGTCACCTCCGAGATGTCGGGCAATATCATCGACATCTGCCCGGTCGGCGCGCTGACCTCCAAACCCTATGAATTCACGGCGCGCCCTTGGGAGTTGCGCAAGACGCAGAGCGTCGACGTTTCCGACGCGGTGGGCTCCAACATCCGCATCGATACGCGCGGCGGCGAAGTGCTGCGCGTCCTGCCGCGCCTGCATGAAGACGTGAACGAAGAATGGATTTCCGACAAGGCGCGCTTCTGCATCGACGGGTTGAAGAACCAGCGTCTCGACAGGCCTTATATCCGCCAGAACGGCAAGCTCCAGCCCGCCAACTGGCCGCAGGCCTTCGAGGAAATCGCCAAGCGCCTGAAGGGCGTCAAGGGCGAGCGCATCGGCGCGGTCGTGGGCGACCTCGCGGATTGCGAGTCCATCATCGCGCTGAAGGATTTCATGCGCACGCTCGGCTCGACCAATATCGAATGCCGCCAGGACGGCGCGCAGTTCGACGCATCCGAGCCCTGCGGCTGGCGCTTCAACACGACCATCGCCGGCATCGAGAAGGCGGACGCCATCCTGCTGATCGGCACCAACCCGCGCACCGAAGCCGCGCTGATCAACGCGCGCATCCGCAAGACCTGGCTCGCCAAACACATCAAGATCGGCGTCATAGGCCAGCAGATCGACCTCAACTATCCCTATAAATATCTGGGCGCGGGGCCCGAGACGCTGGAAGAACTCGCGAAAGGGAAGGGCGCTTTCGCGGATGTGCTGCTGAAGGCGCAGGCCCCGATGCTCATCCTCGGGCCCGGCGCGGTTTGCCGCGACGACGGCCTCGAAATCCACGCGCTCGCGCGCAAAGTCGCCGAAAAATACAACATGCTGCGCGACGGCTGGAATGGCTTCAACCTGCTGCACACGCAGGCGAGCCGCGTCGGCGCGCTCGAGCTCGGCTTTACGGGCGGCGACCTCGACAAGATGCTGAAAGGCGATGTGCTCTACCTGCTGGGCGCGGATGAGATTCCGGTCAACCGCATCGGCAAGGACACTTTCGTGATCTACCAGGGCCACCATGGCGACCGCGCCGCCGCGCGCGCCGACGTGATCCTGCCCGGCGCCGCCTATACCGAGAAGAACGCGATCTACGTCAACAACGAAGGCCGCCCGCAGCTGGCCAAGCAGGCCGTCTTCGCCCCCGGCGAGGCGCGCGAGGACTGGAAGATCATCCGCGCCTTGTCCGAAATCGCCGGCAAGGCATTGCCCTATGACGATATCGCGCAGGTCCGCGCACGGCTGGTCGAGGCGAACCCGATCTTCGGCGCCATCGACGCCATCAAACCCGCCACCTGGAAGCCGTTCGGCAAGGACGGCGACTGCGACAAATCGCCCTTCGGCGAATATATCGCGAATTTCTACATGACCGATGCTATCTCGCGCGCGTCGAAAGTCATGGCGGAATGCACCGATGCTTTCGAACAAGGCAAGAAGGAGAAGACGGGCACCCATGGCTAATTCCGTCACCGAACAAATTCAAGGCTTGTGGAATTCGGATTTTTCTGTCGCTTACGTGCAGCCGACGGCCTTTGCCGGCCTGCATGTGCTGGAATTCGTCGTTCCGCTGATTATCGCGGTCGCTTACCTGACCTATGCCGAGCGCAAGGTGCTGGCCGCGATGCAGATGCGGCAAGGGCCCAACGTGGTCGGCCCCTTCGGCCTGCTGCAGCCGCTGGCCGACGGGCTCAAACTGCTGGCCAAGGAAACCATCATTCCGAGCGGCGCGAACCGCGGCGTGTTCCTGTTCGCGCCGATGCTGACCTTCCTGCTCAGCCTCGTCGCATGGGCGGTTATCCCCGTCAACGCGGGCTGGGTCGTTTCCAATATCAACGTCGGCGTCCTCTACCTTTTCGCGATCTCGTCGCTGGGCGTCTATGGCATCCTGATGGCCGGCTGGGCCTCGAACTCGCGCTATGCGTTCCTGGGCGGCCTGCGGTCCGCGGCGCAGATGGTGTCATACGAAGTCTCGATGGGCTTCGTCCTCGTCTCCGTGCTGCTGACGACCGGCTCGCTGAACCTGACCGCCATCGTCGACGCGCAGCATCCCTTCTGGGTGAGCCTGATGCTGTTCCCGATGTTCATCGTCTTCGTGATCTCGGCGCTGGCCGAAACCAACCGCGCGCCCTTCGACCTGCCCGAAGGCGAGTCCGAGCTTGTCGGCGGCTATAACGTCGAATATTCCTCGATGACCTTCGCGCTGTTCTTCCTCGGCGAATATTCGAACATGATCCTCATGAGCGGCATGACGTCGGTCCTTTTCCTGGGCGCCTGGCTGCCGCCGTTTGGCATTTCGGCACTGGCCGTGGTGCCGGGCTTCATCTGGTTCGCGCTCAAGGTCTGCTTCGTGCTCTTCGTCTTCATCTGGACGCGCGCGACGCTGCCGCGCTTCCGCTACGACCAGCTGATGCGCCTGGGCTGGAAAGTGTTCCTGCCGTTCACGCTGGTCTGGCTCGTCTTCATGGCGGCCGTGCTGCTTTACAACCATGCCCTGCCGGGCATGCAAGGAGGATAAATGTCGTTTTTTGACAGGACAGCCAAAAGTTTCCTCCTCGTCGAGATCGTGAAAGGTTTCGCGCTGACCTTCAGCTATATCTTCCGGCCGAAGGTGACTCTGAACTATCCGTTCGAGAAGGGCCCCTTGAGCCCGCGCTTCCGCGGCGAGCATGCGTTGCGCCGCTATCCCAACGGGGAAGAGCGCTGCATCGCCTGCAAGCTGTGCGAGGCCATCTGCCCCGCGCTCGCCATCACCATCGAGGCCGAGCCGCGCGACGACGGCAGCCGCCGGACGACCAGGTACGATATTGATATGACGAAGTGCATCTATTGCGGCCTGTGCCAGGAAGCCTGCCCGGTCGACGCTATCGTCGAGGGCCCGAATTTCGAGTTCGCGACGGAAACCCGCGCCGAGCTCTATTACAACAAGGACAAGCTGCTCGCCAACGGCGACCGCTGGGAAGCCCAGCTCGCCGCCAACATCGAGGCGGACGCGCCCTACAGATAAGGACTAGTCATGATCGAGGCCATTTTCTTCTACGTGTTTTCGGCGGTGCTGATCGGCAGCGCGGCTTGGGTGATATCGTCCCGCAATCCGGTGCATTCGGTCCTGGCTCTGATCCTGGCGTTCTTCAACGCGGCGGGATTGTTCGTCATGCTCGGGGCGGAATTCCTCGCGATGATCATGGTCATCGTCTATGTCGGCGCGGTGGCCGTGCTGTTCCTCTTCGTGGTCATGATGCTCGACATCGACTTCGTCAAGCTCAAGGCGGGGCTGGTCAAGAACGCCTTCGTCGGCTTCATCGTGGGCGGCGTCCTGCTGGCGGAATTCGTCTGGATGTATTTGCGGTGGGGCATGAGCCAGGTGACCCCGCATGTGATGATGCCGACGCCGGATATGGCGCAGGTCAATAACACGCAGGCGCTCGGCATGGTACTTTACACCCATTACGTCTACCTGTTCCAGATTTCGGGACTGATCCTCCTGGTCGCCATGATCGGCGCGATCACGTTGACGCACCGCCGCCGTCCGGATAACCGCACGCAGAAGGTCGCGATCCAAGTCGCCCGCAATCCCAAGGATGTTCTCAAAGTCGAAAAAATCACGTCGGGATCGGGGGTCCACTAATGCTCGAACAGGCGCAACATATGCAAATCGGCATGCAGCACTTCCTGCTGGTCTCCGGCATGCTCTTCACGCTGGGCGTGTTCGGCATCTTCCTGAACCGCCGCAACGTCATCATCATCCTGATGTCTATCGAGCTGATCCTACTGTCGGTCAACCTGAACCTGGTCACTTTCTCCGCCCATCTGCATGACCTGACCGGCCAGGTCTTCTCGATGTTCATCCTCACCGTCGCGGCCGCCGAAGCCGCCATCGGCCTCGCCATTCTCGTCGTCTTCTTCCGCAACCGGGATTCCATCGCGGTCGAGGACATCAGCGCGCTCAAAGGGTAAAGATACTATGGAAGTCATCGCAGTCATCGCCCCGCTTATCGGCGCCATCGCGGCCGGGCTCTTCCTCGAGGAAAAGCCGGCCCAGTTCCTGACCTGCGCGCTGATGGTCGTCGCGGCTTTCGTGTCGCTGTTGCTGTTCCGCGATATCTGCTTCCTGGGCACGGCCCCCCACACCATCACGCTCTTCGACTGGATTTCGTCGGGCAGCCTGCATGTGTCCTGGTCGGTCAAGTTCGACCAGCTGACGGCCGTTATGGCGGTCGTCATCAACGTCGTGTCCTGCATGGTGCATATCTATTCCGTCGGCTACATGCACCATGACGAGCATAAAGCCCGCTTCATGTCGTATTTGAGCCTCTTCACCTTCGCGATGCTGATGCTGGTGACGGCAGGCAATTTCATCCAGCTGTTCTTCGGCTGGGAAGGGGTGGGCCTCGCGTCCTACCTGCTGATCGGTTTCTGGAACCACAAGGAAAGCGCGAATGCCGCGGCCGTGAAGGCCTTCGTCATGAACCGCATCGGCGACTGGGGCCTGGCGCTCGGCATCTTCGCCATCTTCATGGTCTTCGGCACGCTCGACTATGACACGGTTTTCGCCGCCGCGGCGAGCAAGAAGGACCTGATGGTGACCTTCCTCGACCACCAATTCCCGGCGCTCGAGCTGATCGGCTTCCTGCTGTTCATCGGCGCGATGGGCAAGTCGGCCCAGCTCGGCCTCCATACCTGGCTCCCGGATGCCATGGAAGGCCCGACGCCTGTTTCAGCGCTCATCCATGCCGCCACGATGGTGACGGCCGGCGTGTTCCTCGTCGCCCGCATGTCGCCGATTTACGAATATGCGCCCCATGCGCGGGAGTTCATCACCTTCATCGGCGCGCTGACCGCCTTCGTCGCGGCCACCATCGGCATGACGCAGTTCGATATCAAGCGCGTCATCGCCTATTCGACGATGAGCCAGCTGGGTTACATGTTCTTCGCGCTCGGCGTTTCGGCCTATGGGGCGGCCGTATTCCACCTCTTCACCCACGCCTTCTTCAAGGCGCTTCTGTTCCTCGGCGCCGGCTCCGTCATTCACGCCATGTCGGACGAGCAGGACATGAACCGCATGGGCGGCATCTGGCGGCTTATTCCCTTCACCTACGCGGTGATGTGGATCGGCAGCCTCGCGCTCGCGGGCGTTCCGCCCTTCGCCGGCTTCTTCTCGAAGGATACCATCCTTGAATCCGCCTTCGTCGCCCATACGCCTTTCAGTATGATGGCTTACTGGCTCGGCATCGTGGCGGCCTTCATGACGGCCTTCTATTCCTGGCGGCTGATCTTCCTGACCTTCCACGGCGCGCCGCGCGCGGATGAAAAGGTCATGGCGCACGTCCATGAATCACCTCCCATTATGACCGTGCCGTTGGCGGTGCTTGCCCTTGGCGCGATCGGCGCGGGCCTGTTCTTCAGCAAGTTCTTCGTGGGCGAGGCGAGGGGCGAGTTCTGGGGCAACGCGATCTTCGTCCTGCACGACAACGACGTGCTGTCGCGCACCGAAGAAGGCGTGACCGGCATTTACAAGTTCCTGCCGACCATCGTGGGCGCTTTCGGCATCGCGCTCGCCTACCTGTTCTATATCCGCGCCCGGCATCTGCCGGCGGTCATGGCGGGCACTTTCGGCCGCATTCACGACTTCCTGTACCACAAATGGTATTTCGACGAGCTGTATAACATCATCGGCGTCATCCCGACCTTCTTCCTCGGCCGCGCACTGTGGAAGACCGGCGACGGCGAGGTGATCGACGGTCTTGGCCCCGACGGCATCGCAGAAGTCGTTTCGGCTTCCGCGGTCAAGGCGCACCAGGTCCAGTCAGGCTATATCTACCACTATGCCTTCGCCATGCTCATCGGCGTGGTCGCGATCGTGGCGGGATACCTTTACTTCTTCCGCGGGGTTTTCTAACCAATGACTGTCTCTTTCCCAATCCTGTCGCTGATCACCTTCCTGCCGCTCCTGGGGGTGCTGTTCATCCTCTTCATCCGGGGAGATGAGGCCGCAGCCGCAAGTAACGCGCGCAAGACTGCGCTCCTGACCTCGCTCTTCACCTTCGCGCTGTCATTATATATGTATGCTGCCTTCGACACTTCGTCGGCGGACCTCCAGTTCGTCGAGCGGGAGCCTTGGCTGCCGGGCTTCAAGATCTTCTATCATATGGGCGTCGACGGGCTTTCCGTCTTCTTTATCCTGCTCTCCACCTTCCTGACGCCGATCTGCATCATGGCAAGCTGGGAGTCGATCACGCACCGCGTGAAGGAGTATATGATCTCCTTCCTGCTGCTCGAGACGATGATGGTCGGCATGTTCTCCTCGCTCGACCTGATCCTGTTCTATGTCTTCTTCGAGGGCGTGCTGATCCCGATGTTCGTCATCATCGGCGTCTGGGGCGGGCCCCGCCGGGTCTATTCGGCGTTCAAGTTCTTCCTTTATACGCTGCTGGGCTCGGTCCTGCTGCTGCTGGCCATGCTGACGATTTATTACCAGTTCGGCACCACCGACATCCAGCAGCTGACCGACAACATCGCCTCGGGCAAGATCGTCATCTCCTCGGCCATGCAGAAATGGCTGTGGCTGGCCTTCTTCGCCTCCTTCGCGGTCAAGGTGCCGATGTGGCCTGTGCACACCTGGTTGCCCGACGCGCACGTCGAGGCGCCGACGGCGGGTTCCGTCATCCTGGCCGGCGTGCTGCTGAAGATGGGTGGTTACGGTTTCCTGCGGCTTTCCATCCCCCTGTTGCCCGATGCCTGCGCCTATTTCACGCCGCTCATGTTCGCACTCAGCGTCATTGCGGTCATTTACACCTCGCTGGTCGCGCTCGCGCAGGAGGATATGAAGAAACTGATCGCCTATTCGTCGGTCGCCCATATGGGTTTCGTGACCCTCGGCATCTTCACCTTCACGCAGCAGGGCATCGACGGCTCGATGTTCCAGATGCTGTCGCACGGCGTCGTCTCGGCCGCGCTGTTCCTTTGTGTCGGCGTCATTTACGATCGCCTCCATACGCGCGAGATCCGGCGCTACGGCGGCCTTGTCAACAACATGCCCAGATACGCGACCGCCTTCATGGTCTTCACGCTCGCCTCCGTCGGCCTGCCGGGGACGAGCGGCTTCGTCGGGGAATTTCTGGTACTGGCCGGTTCCTACCAGGTTAATACCACCGTGACGGCGCTGGCCGCGACGGGCGTCATCCTGGGCGCCGCTTATATGCTGTACCTCTACAAGCGCGTGGTGTTCGGGGAACTGAACAAATCCGACGTCCGGGCGATGAAGGATCTTAATGTGCGCGAAATCGCCATGTTCGTGCCGATGATTGCGCTCGTGCTCTGGATGGGAATTTATCCCACCAGCTTCACCGCTCCGATGGAGCCGTCGCTGACGCGCCTCGTGAACAGTTACCATGCGCATTTTACCGCGCCGTCGGCCGCTGCCGAGGCCGCGCCCGCGCCCGTCAAAGGTCCGGCGAAGGCGCCGCCGGTCAAAGCGCCTGCCAAGGCGCCCAATGAAGGGAAGAAAAAGTGATCAAGTCGTTCATAACGCCCGAGCTGATGCCGGCATTCCCCGAAATTTCGCTAGCGATCGCCGCCATGCTGATCCTGCTGTTCGGCATCAGCCGGAAAGAGGAAGACTATAACAGCGTCTCGAACCTGAGCATGCTCGCGCTGGCCGCCGTCTTCATGACGCTGTGCAAATTCTGCACCGAGACCGCCACGACCTTCAACGGCATGTTCATCGCCGACGCCTTCGGCGCGTTCATGAAAGCCCTGGTTGTGACCGGTTCCTTCGTCTCGATCATGCTGGCGGCCAAATATGTCGAGCGCCAGCGCATCATGCGCTTCGAATATCCCATCCTTATCCTCTTCGCGACGCTGGGCATGATGCTGATGATCTCGGCCAACGATCTGATCGCCCTCTACATGGGCCTCGAGATGCAGAGCCTGCCGCTCTACGTGCTGGCCGCGATGCAGCGCGATACCGTCCGTTCGACGGAGGCGGGGCTTAAATATTTCGTCCTCGGCGCGCTCTCATCTGGCATGCTGCTGTACGGCGCGTCGCTGATTTACGGCTATACGGGCGCGACCGGCTTTGACGCCATCAGCACGGCGCTCGCTGGCCATCCCGCGGGCCTCGGCATCATCGTCGGCATGGTGCTGCTGCTTTCAGGCCTCGCGTTCAAGATTTCCGCCGTGCCATTCCATATGTGGACGCCCGACGTTTACGAAGGAGCGCCCACTTCCGTGACGGCCTTCTTCGCGATCGCCCCCAAGCTGGCGGCGCTCGCGCTCTTGACCCGCACGTTCATGGGTCCCTTCGGCCACCTGGCCGACCAGTGGCGCCAGGTCGTCGTGGTGATCTCGGTCGCCTCGATGGTCCTGGGCAGCGTCGCGGCCATCGGCCAAAACAACATCAAGCGCCTGCTGGCGTACAGCTCCATCGGCAATATGGGCTATGCGCTCGTGGGGCTCGCCGCCGCCAGCCCGGCGGGCGTACAGGCGATCATGATCTATGCCGCGATCTACATGGTCATGACGATCGGCGCCTTCGCCGTCGTGCTGATGATGAAACAGAAAGACCGCATGGTCGAGCAGATTTCTGACCTCTCGGGCTTGGGCGACCGCCAGCCGCTTCTCGCACTGGCCATGACGATCATGATGTTCTCGATGGCAGGCATTCCGCCGCTGGCCGGCTTCTTCGGCAAGTTGTTCATCTTCCAGGCGGCCATCGGATCGGGCCTTTACACGCTGGCCGTGCTCGGCGTGCTGGCCTCGGTCATCGGCGCTTACTATTATTTGCGCATCATCAAGGTCATGTATTTCGAAACCGCGGGCGACGACGTCATCGACAAGGCCAGCGACGGCAGGCTGAACCTGCTGCTCGGCATCTCATCGGCGCTGATCGTGCTGTTTATCGTCTTCCCGGGCCCGCTGCTGACAAGCGCCGCCGATGCCGCGCAGTCGCTGTTTAAATAGAGCGCCTATGCCCTATAAGCCGCAATTGCCGCCGCCGCTCAGCCTGATCGAGCTCGAGTCCATCGGCAGCACGAACGACCATGCCAAGAGGCTGGCGAAGAACGGCTATCCCGCCGGCACGGTCGTCTGGGCGCGCGCGCAGACCTCGGGGCGGGGACGGCAGGGAAATACCTGGCTGTCGCTGCCCGGCAACCTGTTCATGACGATGATCCTGCGCCCCGACAAGAACGCCAGCGTGGCGGGCCAGTTGTCTTTCGTCGCGGCCGTCGCGCTCGCCGAAACCTTGCGCGAATTCCTGCCGCAGAATGTCCAGATCGCCCTCAAATGGCCCAACGACGTGCTGCTCAACGGCAAGAAGGCGGCCGGCATCCTGCTGGAATCGGAAATGAACGGCGTGCGGGCGATCGACTGGATCGTCGTCGGCATCGGCGTCAATGTGGCGGGCGCGCCCGAAGGCGCGGTCGGATTCCAGGATTTCGGCGTGACCGGCGTCGAGGCGGGGCAGGTGCTGGAAAAGCTGAGCATCCGGCTTAAATCCCTTTACGACATCTGGCAGAAGAAGGGCTTCGAGCCCATCCGCGCCGAATGGCTGCGCTACGCCCACAACATTGGCGTCACGATCAACGTGCGCCTGCCCAAGGAAACATTTTCAGGCACGTTCATCGGCATCGATACTTCCGGCGCGCTGCAGCTGGAGATGGACGATGGCAGCCGCAAGGACATTTCGTCCGGAGAGGTCTTTACGGTTTAAATGGCCAAACTCGATTTCACGATGGAGCCTGATGCCATCTATCTCGTGCCGCTTGGCGGTTGCGGGATTTTCGGCGCGAACATGACGCTCTACGGATACAAGGGCAAGTGGATCATGGTCGATTGCGGCATGGGCTTCGCCGACGAAACAATGCCCGGCATCGATATCCTGCTGCCCGACCCGACTTTCGCTGAATCGCTGGGCGAAGATCTGCTCGGCATCGTGCTGACGCACGCGCATGAGGACCATATCGGCGCGATCAATTCGCTCTGGCCGCGCCTCAAGGCGCCGCTCTATGCCACCAAGTTCACCGCCGAGCGCATCCGCCAGGCTTTAAGCGAAGTGGAATGGGGCTTCCAGGCGCGCCTGGAAGAAGTGCAGCTCAAGACGCCCGTTTACCTCGGCCCGTTCTCGGTCCAGTATGTGCGCATGGCGCATTCGATACCGGAAGCGCATTCGCTGGCCATCAACGTCAAGGACGTCGGCACTATCCTGCACACCGGCGACTGGAAGATCGACCACGAGCCCATCGTTGGCAATTCGACCGACGAGAATGAGCTGCGCGCGCTCGGCGACGCAGGCGTATTGGCCGTCGTGGGCGATTCCACTAACGCCATGGTCCCCGGCCATTCGGGTTCCGAAGGCACGGTGCGCAACAACCTGATCGAGCTGTTCGGCGAGTTCAAAAACCGCATCGCCATCACCTGTTTCGCGACCAATGTCGCGCGCCTGCACAGCATTTACGAGGCGGCCCAGCGCTGCGGCCGGAACGTCTGCCTGATCGGCCGCTCGCTCTGGAACGTCGACGAGGCCGCGCGGCGCAGCGGCTACCTGAAAGACGTACCGCCGTTCCTCGACGACGAGCAGGCGGATATGCTGGAGCCTGAGAGCGTGATTTACGTCTGCACCGGGTCGCAGGGCGAGCCGCGCGCGGCTCTGTCGCGCATTTCGAACGACGACCATCCGGCGCTGAAACTCGCGGAAGGGGACGTGGTGATTTTCTCGTCCCGCGCCATTCCCGGCAACGAGCGCGCCATCGACCGCATCAAGAACCGCTTCCTGTTGGGCGGCGTCAACGTCATCACCGACCGCGACGCGCCCGTGCATGTCTCGGGCCATCCGTACCGCGAGGAACTCAAGCAGCTCTACAGCTGGCTGAAGCCCAAAATCGCCATTCCCGTCCACGGCGAACAGATGCAGTTGGAAAAACACGCCGAGCTCGCCAAGGACAGCGGTGTGCCGCATACTGCCATTCCCGCGAACGGCAAGATTTTCGAGCTGTCGAACGACGGCGTGCGCGAAATGGGCGAGGTCAAAAGCGGCATGCTGGCGATCGAAGGCCGGCGCATCGTCGCCATCGACCATGAAGCGATCCTCATGCGCCGCCGCATCATGTACAACGGCAGCGTCGTCGTGACTATCGTCGTCGATCGCCGCGGCGACCTGGTGGCGGATCCGAAGGTCACGGCCATGGGGCTGCTCGACGACACGAGCGAGCTTGACGTCGAATACATGCAGGACGTGGTGAAGGAAATCTCGGACAAAGTGCGCGACATGCCCAAGCCCCAGCGCGCCGACGATGCGGCGCTGTCGGAACTGGTGCGCGTCACGGCGCGGCGCTTCTTCAACGAGCGTTTCGACCGCAAGCCGCAGACGCGCGTGCATCTGGTGAGGATCTGAAGATGGGTTTCTGGAATCTGGTTTTCGTCTATCTGCTGGTCTGGTGGGTCATGCTGTTCACCGTGCTGCCCCTCGGCGTCGAGCGCAATGCGGACGCCGCCAAAGGGCACGACGCGGGTGCGCCCGTCAACCCGATGCTGAAGAAGAAGATCATCCTCAACAGCGCCCTCAGCGCAGTGATCGTCGCAGTCATCTGGCTGCTGGTCTATTTCCACATCATCCGCTGGGACGAATGGTTCCGGGACGCGATCAAATGAGGCGCTGCGCCGTTGCCTTCGCCGTCATCGGCGCCCTGCTGGCTTATCAGGCCGTCGCGAACGAGAAGAAAGCGCCGCCCGAGCTTGATCCCAAAGTCTGCCAGGAGATGGTTGCTTACATTCCTGATCCTAATAACGGGCCGGATTACAAACCCGGCGTCGACGTGCACGGCAAGCCGGTCGTCGAGGCTGACCTGAACCCGAGCCCCATCGCGGTCCCTGAGAAGGTTCAATTCAACCTCACGGTCGATCTGGCGAAGTACATGGGTCTTCAGGCGCCGACGGGTCTTGAAGGCGAGGCGGTCATAGGCAAGATCGAAATCGACACCAAGACGGGACAGGCGACCTTCAACGGCCAGCCGCTGGAAGGCAATGCCCAGGCGGCGCTGCGCGACCTGTGCGTGTCCAAGCCAAAAGCCGAAAAGGCGTACCAGAATAAACATAATCAATGATTGATTAATTCGGCCCGCTTCGGTAATTTCGTTGCAGGCTCTTACCTATAAAGGCGGCACATATGGCTGAACCGGCGAAAAATCTCAAGAATGCCAAGACGGCAATCACCCCGACGCGGGAGGAAAACTTCCCCGAGTGGTATCAGAACGTCATCAAGGCCGCCGACATGGCAGAAAACGCGCCCGTGCGCGGCTGCATGATCATCAAGCCCTATGGCTTCTCGGTCTGGGAGAACATCCAGAAGCATTTCGACCGCATGATCAAGGCGGAAGAGGTGCAGAATGCCTACTTCCCGCTGTTGATCCCCTTGAGCTATATCGCCAGGGAAGCGGAACATATAGAAGGTTTCGCCAAGGAATGCGCGGTCGTCACGCACCATCGCCTGTCCAAGAACGAGAAGGGCGAACTCGCGGCCGATCCCGCCTCGATCCTGACCGAGCCCATGATCATTCGCCCCACGTCGGAAACGATTATCGGCGAGTCCATGCATAACTGGGTGCAGTCTTACCGCGATTTACCTTTGAAGCTCAATCAATGGTGCAACGTCATGCGTTGGGAAATGCGCCCGCGCGTGTTCCTGCGCACGACCGAATTCCTCTGGCAGGAAGGCCACAATGCCTTCGCGACCGCGGAAGAGGCGGACCGCGACGCGCGCCGGATGCTCGAGGTCTACCGCGACTTCATCGAGAATTACCTGGCCGTGCCCGTGATCGCGGGCTCGAAGACACCGGAAGAACGTTTTCCCGGCGCCATCGAGACTTATACCGTCGAAGCCTTCATGCAGGACGGCAAGGCGCTGCAGAGCGCGACCTCGCACAACCTCGGCCAGACCTTCGCGAAGTCGTCCGACATCAAATACCTCGACAAGGACGGCACGCAGAAACTGGCCTGGACGACCTCCTGGGGCATGTCGACGCGCACCATCGGCGGGCTCATCATGGTCCACGGCGACGACGACGGCATGATCATGCCGCCGCGCGTGGCGCCGCACCAGGTCGCGATATTGCCGTTCGTGAAAGACGATGCGGACAAGGCGAACATTCTCGAGTTCTGCGAGAAAATCCAGAAAGAACTGCGCTCCAAGGATATCTCGGTGCAGACGGATAAATCCGACGCGCGTTCCTCCGACAAGATGTGGGCGGCCATCAAGAAAGGTGTTCCGGTGCGTCTCGAAGTCGGCGCGCGCGAGATCGCCGAAGGCCAGCTCACCCTGACTCGGCGCGACCTCGGCAAAGACGGCAAAGTGAAGGTGCCGGTGGCGGAATGCGCGGCTAAAATCGCCGCCGCTCTTGAACAGATGCAGAAAGATCTGCTGGCCAACGCCCGCAAGCGCCTGCAATCGCAGATCACCGACGTGAAGTCGCTGAAGGACGTGCGCGATTACTTCGCGGCCGAAAAGCAGGGCGGCCTCAAGCTCGACTACAGCCTCGTCAAGGGCTCGGAAGAATTCGCCGCCATCAAGCAGGAATACGCCGTCACGACGCGCTGCCTTCCGTTCGAAGACAACGGCCAGAAGGTGATCGTGGCGAAAGCTTACTGATGTCCTTTTCCTTCGAAAAGATGGTGGCAGGGCGCTACCTGCGCTCGCGGCGGCGGGAGGGATTCATTTCCGTCATCGTCGTCTTTTCGTTCCTCGGCATCATGCTGGGCGTGGCCGTCCTGATCATCGTGACCTCGGTCATGAACGGCTTCAAGGAAGAGCTGATCGGCAAGATCCTCGGCCTCAACGGCCATATGAATGTCTACGAGCGCGCCGGGCCGATGTATCCGTATCAGCCGCTGATCGACACTATTTTGAAGGTGCCGGGCGTGACAAGCGCGCGGGCCTCGATCGAGGGGCAGGCGCTGCTCACGATCAACGGCGCGGCTTCCGGCGTTGCCGTGCGCGGCATCAAGCCGGATGATTTCAAAGGCAATCCGCTGATCGCCAAGGGTATCATCAAGCATCCGGACAGTGGCGAATGCCTCGATGACGGCCGCGTCGCTATCGGCACCGCCATGGCTGACCGCCTGGGCCTCACCGTCGGCGACAAAATCGTGCTGATCGCCCCCAAGGGCCGCACGACGCCCTTCGGCACCATGCCGCGCTCGAGCGCTTTCCAGATCGGCTGCGTCTTCGATGTCGGCATGTTCGAGTACAACAACAGCTTCGTCTATATGCCGCTGGATCGCGCGCAAGCCTTCTTCGATATGGGCGAGGGGATCACGGCGATCGAAATCCGCACGCCTGACGCCGCCAACCTCATGGACGTCGAGGCGGAAATCGCAGCGCAGCTGACGCCGCAATACGAAGTCGCCGACTGGCGCGCTAATAACTCGAGCCTCGCGAGCGCCGTCGATGTCGAGCGCAACGTGATGTTCCTGATCCTGACGCTGATGATCGTGATCGCCGCCTTCAACATCATTTCCAGCCTGATCATGCTGGTGAAGGACAAGGGGCGCGACATCGCCATCCTGCGCACCATGGGCGCCACGCGTGGCATGATCACGCGGATTTTCTTTTATACCGGCACGATGATCGGCCTGACCGGCACGGTCGCTGGCGTCGTCCTCGGTGTCGCCTTTGCCGAGAATATCGAGAATATCCGCCAGTGGCTGAAGCATCTGACCGGCTGGAACCTGTTCCCGGCGGAGGTGTATTTCCTCTCGCAGATGCCGGTGAAGATGATCCCCGACCAGGTTGTGCTGATCACCGGCATCGCGGTGCTGATCGTCTTCATCTTTACGATCTATCCGGCCTGGCGCGCGTCGCGCCTCGACCCGGTGGAGGCGCTGCGCCGTGAATAGCCCCGTTCTCCAGCTCAAAAACATCCGGCGCAACTTCGAGCAGGGGGGCGAAACCCTCCATGTGCTCAACGGCGTCAACCTGTCCATCAAGCGCGGCGAGATCGTGGCGCTCCTGGGTCCCAGCGGCTCGGGCAAAACGACGCTGCTGCAGATTTCCGGCCTGCTCGAAAGCCCGACCAGCGGGGAAGTCATCGTCGATGGCCAGGTGGTTTCGAGCCAGGCGGACGATTACCGCACGCGCGTTCGGCGCACGAAACTCGGCTTCGTTTACCAGTTCCATCACCTGCTGTCGGACTTCACGGCTTTCGAAAACCTGATGCTGCCGCAATATGTCGCGGGCGTGCCGAAGGAGAAAGCGAAAGCGCGGGCGGACGAGCTGCTGGCCAGCGTCGGCCTGTCCAAGCGCGCGCACCATTACCCCTCGCAGCTCTCGGGAGGCGAACAGCAGCGCGTCGCCATCGTGCGCGGCCTCGTCAACCATCCGGCGCTGCTGCTCGCGGACGAGCCCACCGGGAACCTCGACCCGCATACGGCGGAAGAGGTGTTCAAGATGCTACTCGCCACCATCCGGCGCGAAAACATCGGCGCGCTCGTCGTCACGCATAACATCGAGCTGGGCAAACGCATGGACCGGATGCTGGAATTGAAAGAAGGGCTTGTTTAAAGCTTCAGAGCCAGCGGCTTGCGGATCACCGGCGCGGGCTCTTTATTGAAGATGCCGGCGCTGTCATTCTCAAGCACGGCCGCGCTGTCCGCGGCGTTTTTGACGAGAAACTCCTGAAATTTCTTCAGCGCCTCACTGTCCGTCTTGAAGTCGAACATTTGTCCCTCGATCTGCACGCGTGCATAGGCGCCGTTCACCACGAGTTGTCCGGTCGTGGCCGGCCCGGGGACATCCCAGCTCGACACATAAAGCTTCTGCTCCGCGACACCGTCGTGCATGCGCGATACCGCGAATAGCCGCGAGGCGCTGGCGAACCGGATGTAACCGTAGACGGTGATATTGGAGTCGCCTTTATGATTTGGGCCGCACAACGATTCCTGCAGGTCGTAGGAGGTGGCGCTCGATCCAGGAATGACATCCAGGCGCACATCTGCCCCACAATCCTGCAACGCTTTGATCGCTTCGCTCATGCCGCGCAGGATACCCGCGATGCCGGTCTTTTCGAGAAAATCGCTCTCGTCGCGGCGCGCCTTGTCGAAGCTGTCGCGCAGTTCGGACGGGCCGGGAAGGGGCTTCTGGGCTTTCATGGCTTGCGGATTTTAAGGCCCTGGATCTTCGTCGTCAGGGCGCTGTCGCGCGCGGGCGTGACGTCATATTCCTTCAGCTCCTCGTTCGCCGTGCAGATGGCGGCGGTGCTGACGATGGCCTTCATGAACTCGACCGCGTCTTCGGTATTGTCGAGGTTGAAGCGCAGGAACTTGGGGTCGGACTTGTTTATCTTGAGCGAGCCGCCCGAAGAAGTCTCGGACTTGTACCAAAACGCATCGCTATCGAGCGACTGCACCGTGGCAGACGGGCGCGCGAGGTTTTCGGTGTAGCAGTCGACCTGCATCTCGGGATAGATGCGGATCAGGAACCGCGCCTCGTGGACGCTCAGGATGCCGTAGAAGGGGGCTTCCTCGCCGCTCGGCTTGGAGATCAGGTTATAGTCGCGCAGCTTCTCGAAGTTCGCGAGCTCGACGCCGACCTGGTCGCAGCCGATGGCGTTGAATTTGGAAACGATCTCGTTCAGTTTCGCCAGCGTGGGGCGGTATTGCGCGCGCAGGTCGCGCTTTTGCGCGACAATCGCCTTGAAGACGGACGACAGGCTTTCCGGCGTGGTGTCGGTCAGCAGAGTCGGATCGGTCGGCGCCACCGGCGCAGTCGCCGCCGCTTCGGTCGCGGCCGGAACAGCTTTATCGTCATTCGCGGGTTGATCGTCTTTGGGCATATTGAGCTTTATAACCATATGATTTTATTAAGGCTCTTTACTCAGGGGTTGCGGGCGCCATCTTATAAAAAATAAAATCTTATGTCAAGACAGCGTATTTTTTGAAAAAGCTGTTGAGTTTCAATGGCTTTATATGCAAACTTCAGCGCATCAATTCCGGTTTAAGGCATGTCAGACACACCCGCCCAGTTCATCCATTTGAGGGTCCATTCGGCTTATTCGCTGGCCGAAGGCGCGATCAAGATCAAGGAACTGGTGCCCCTGACGAAGCAGCTCAACATGCCTGCCGTTGCCGTGACCGACACGGGTAACCTCTTTGGGGCGATTGAATTCTCGACCACCGCCGCGAAGGAGGGCATCCAGCCCATCATCGGCTGCCAGTTCTGGGTGGAACGTCCCGAGCAGATCGGCCAGAAGAACAAGAAGCCGGAGGTGCCCGACCAGCTCGTCCTGCTGTGTCAGAACGAGCAGGGCTACAAGAACCTGATGAAGATGACGAGCCGCGCCTTCCTCGAGCCGCTCGAACATACCGAAAAACCCGCCGTCACCTGGGAAGAACTCGAAAAATATAACGCCGGGCTGATCGTGCTGACCGCGGGCGTCAAGGGCGCGGTCGGGCGCATGCTGCTCGAAAACCGCGCGGGCGAGGCGGAAAAAACACTTCAGCGCCTCCACACGATTTACGGCGACCGCCTTTACGTCGAGCTGGAACGCCATGGCACGGCGGACGAGGTGAGCATCGAGGATGGGCTGCTCGATCTCGCGTTCAAGCACAATATCCCCATCGTCGCGACGAACAACTGCTTCTTTTCGGAACCCGACATGTACGAGGCGCATGACGCCCTCATGTGCATCGCCGAAAGCGCCTATGTCCAGGATACCAACCGCCGCAAGGCAACGCCCGAACATTACTTCAAGTCGGCCGACCAGATGGCCGAACTGTTCAAGGATCTGCCCGAGGCGATCGAGAACACGGTGCAGATTGCCAAACGCTGCGCCTTCATGCTCAAAGAGGTCAAG